>NZ_JAWDJM010000104.1:0-18382 GCF_032465715.1 Paraclostridium sp. MRS3W1
ATTCTAAAGTATGCATGTATTTATCCGTATAAAAAATAAGATAAACTGTTTTATTAAATGAACTAATTTTATTAACTTTATTCAAAATGAAGTACGGGGAGGCATACACATGAAGGATTTAAAAATAGGTAAAAAGTTAGGTATCTGTTTTGTAATTTTATTAGTGCTTACAACAGTTTCAAATTTATATACATTATATAATTTGAAAGAAGCAGGGAGAGTAAGCCATGAGTTATTTGAAGGACCATATGAATTAACAACTGATGCCATGGGAATACGTAGAGATTTAGTTGGAATTTCAAGAAGAATAAATGGTGGGTTTGCAGATAATGAGCATGTAGAAACAAGAAAGTTAGTTTTAGCAGAGTTTGATAGTCTTGAAAAAACAATTCAAAATATAAGAAGTGGACCTGAAAAAGCTATAGAAAATAAAAAAATTAGTCAATATCTTGATAGTATCGAGGAGAATGCAAAACAATTAAAGCAAGAGTATGAAAAAATATATAATACAACTCAACAACCAAATTTTAAAGGACCTATGACTGAAATAGATCTTACTGGATATGCACAAGTATTTACTGCATGTACAGAAACATCAGAAAATCTTTTTAAAGAGGCTGAAAAAATAGGGAATGATTTTGATAAGGATGTATCTGCATCAGTGAAAACTTCACAAATTATATCAACAACTTTAAATGTGATTAGTATAGCATCAGGAGCTATTATATGTATTTACATTACAAAGAGCTTAAAAAAACCAATTGAAGAATTAGAAGTAGCTGCTAATAAAATGGCGGTTGGAGATTTTGATATTGATTTAAATTATGAGTCAAAGGATGAATTAGGGGTTTTATCAAATAGCATGACTCAAATGAGCAATAAAATAAAAGATATTATAGAAGATACTGTTAGAGTTTTAGGTGATGTTTCATCGGGAAATTTCAATACAGATACTAAAGCTGAATATATAGGAGTTTTTAAATATATTGAAAAATCTATAAACAAGATAACAAATGATTTAAGCGAAACAATGGAACAAATAAACATAGCATCTGAAGAGGTTGGAGCTGCATCAGATCAAGTTGCTAGTGGATCTCAAATGTTATCACAAGGGGCAACAGAACAAGCGAGTGCAATTGAAGAATTATCTTCTACTATAAATGAAATATCTGAAAAAATAAAAGGAACTGCAGAAAATGCAAAAAAAGCTAACTCATTAACTTTAAATGCAGCTAACCAAGTTAAAGATGGTAATGAGCAAATGAAAGAAATGGTTAAAGCAATGGAAGATATATCATTTACATCTAATGAAATAGGAAGAATAATAAAAACAATAGATGATATAGCATTCCAAACTAACATATTAGCATTAAATGCAGCAGTAGAAGCAGCAAGAGCAGGAGAAGCTGGTAAAGGATTTGCAGTAGTTGCAGATGAAGTAAGAAATCTAGCAGCAAAATCAGCAGAAGCAGCGAAGAATACATCTACATTAATTGAAAATTCAATAGAAGCAGTAGGAAATGGAACTAAAATTGTAGATAACACAGCTCAGTCGCTTCAAAAGATAATAAATACAACAAGCAAAACTACTGCACTAGTTAATGATATAGCAAAAGCATCTGAAGATGAGGCTAATTCAATTGCTCAAGTTACAGTGGGTGTAGATCAAATTTCTGAAGTTGTACAAACAAACTCAGCAACATCAGAAGAAAGTGCAGCAGCAAGTGAAGAATTAAGTGGACAAGCTCAAATGCTAAAATCACTTATAGATAAGTTTGTTTTAAGAGATTCAAATAAAAATATAGATTTTAACAAAAACGAAGTAAATTATTTTGCTACGAATGATTAAAAATTTAAAAGTTTAATTAATAAAGGAGACAGAGTATGAGCGGAATGGATTCTTTAAATGAATTTTATGTTCATGAAAATATGCAATTACTAGAACAATTAGAAGAAATTCTACTTGTTGGGCAATCTGATACAGGAAAATTAGGAAAAGAAGAAATTGAAGAAATTTTCCGTGCAATGCATACTATTAAAGGGTCTTCAGCTATGATGGGATATGATAGTTTAACTAAGCTTACACATAGCATAGAAGATGTTTTTGATGAAATACGAAATGGAAGAGAACTTTCTAACAATAAGTGGGAAGAACTAGTTGATGTAGTTTTAGTAAGTATAGATTTTTTAAAGGAAGAAATATTAAATGTTCAGGATGGATTACTTCCAGAAGCCAGTATAGATGAACTACTTGAAAGAGTAGGAGGGTTATTAAAAGAAGAATCTGAAAGTGAAGAAAAAGATATAGAACAAAGTAGTGAGCTAGAAGAAAAAATTGAGATAAAAATGCCTAAGGATGGAGAAAAACAGTTTTATGCTAAAGTTTCATTTGAAAATGGCTGCGGCATGGAGGGAATTAGAGCTCTAGGAGTACTTGCTATGATAGAAAGTAAGTGTTCATTTATAAAAACAATTCCCGAAAACTTAGAAGTTGAATGTGATAATGAAATAATAAATGATGGGTTTAGAATATATTTAAGTACACAAGAAGAAAAAGAGTCAATAGAACAATGCATAAAAGAAACTATGTTCTTAGAAAGTTTAGAAATACAAGAAGTTACAGATGCAACTGAATTAGAAAGTGTATTTAATATAAGTTCTTCAAGTGAAGAAGAAATAGCTGCAACAGTAGTAGAAGAAACTATTGTTCCTGAAGTTAAAACAGAGGAAATAAAGGAAGAAATAGTTGTTGAAGAAGATATTCAACATATTGAAGAAGAAAGTAAAGCTAATAAAGAAGGAAAAAATGAAAAAGCAAATGATGAAAATAAGGCTACAAAAAAGGATTCAAAACAAGAGGAAAATCAACATCACACACACAGCAAGAATAACTACTTAAGTGTCAATATAAGTAAAATTGATATGCTGATGAACTTAGTAGGAGAGATTGTAACAACAGAATCTATGGTAGAAAAACAATCTCAGCTAGAGAATTTCAATCGTGATAATTTTGAAAAGCAAGCTAGAAGATTACATCAGTTAACAACTGAATTACAAGATGTAGTAATGTCTATGAGAATGGTTCCTATATCTTCAACTTTTACAAAAATGCAAAGAGTTGTAAGAGATATGAGCAGAAAAACTGGTAAATCAGTAGAGTTAAAATTAGTGGGAGATCAAACTGAAGTTGATAAAAATATTCTTGAGAACATATCTGATCCATTAATGCACATGATTAGAAATAGTATGGACCATGGAATAGAAACTCCAGAGGAACGTCAACAAACTTCAAAACCAGAGAAAGCAACTATACTATTAGAAGCTAAAAACACTGGCGGAGATGTAGTTATAATAATAAAAGATGACGGTAGAGGATTAAATAAAGAAGCAATTGTTAAAAAGGCTATAGAAAAAGGAATCACAAGTAAAAGTATAGATGAAATAAGTGACAAAGAAGCTTATAACTTTATACTAGCACCTGGATTCTCTACAAAGGAAGCTGTAAGTGAGTATTCTGGTAGAGGAGTTGGAATGGATGTTGTATATACTAACATAAGACAACTAAGAGGTTCGATAGCTATTGATAGTGAAAAAGGACAAGGTACTAATATAGTAATTAGAATTCCTTTAACTTTAGCAATTGTTGATGGAATGAAAGTTAGAGTAGGTAATGAAATATATATAATACCATCACTTAACATAAAAGAAGTATTTAGACAAGGTGCTTATGAGATAGTTAAAAATCCAAATGGAGAAGAACACAGTATAATAAGAGGAAACTGCTATGAGATTAGAAGACTATCAAACATATTAGGAATAGATACTGAAAAAAATGACAATGGAATTATGATTTTAGTTGAATCTGAAATAGGTAATGTTTGTATCATTGTTGATGGAATTATTGGGCAGCAACAAGTGGTAATAAAACCTATACCAGAATTATTAACACAATTTGAAAAAATTCAATCATATATGTCTGGATGTTCTATATTAGAAGATGGATCTATTAGCTTGATAATTGATGCAAATGCAATTATAAGCGAGTAATAAAAAAATCAAACTAAAGTTAGACGACATCGTAAATACTCAGAAGGAGAGACGTTATATGGAAGTAAATAAAAAAATAAAAGTTCTAATAATTGATGATTCTAGTATATTTCGTCGTGTCATAGCTAAGTATCTTCAAGAATTTTCAGAATTAGAGATTGTAGGAACAGCTAAAGACCCTTATGAAGCTAGAGATAAAATAATTGAACTAAGACCAGATGTATTGACATTAGACATTGAGATGCCAGGTATGAGTGGTATTGAGTTTTTAAAAATTTTAATGGAACAATGCCCAATACCAACTATTGTTATAAGTGGAGCAGATGATAGATGCTTTGAGGCAATAAATGCAGGAGCAGTTGGATTTGTAGAAAAACCAGATTCAAGAGGAATGAACAATTTTGCAAACGACTTAGCAAGTAAAATAAAAGAGGCATCTGTAGCTAAACTAGTTAAAGATAATTACTCAAGAAATAATTTAAATAAACCTAGCACTGTTGCAAATAAAAAAAGTGTGACAAGAAATATAAGAAGTAAATCTAATACAGATATAATTGCTATTGGAGCTTCCATGGGAGGAGTAGAAGCTGTTGGAAAACTTTTAAAACAGTTACCAGCTGGCTTACCAGGAATAGTAATAACTCAACATATGCCACCTGTATTTACTCAAAGATATGCAGAGAGGTTAGATAAAGAGTGCGTTATAAATGTATGTGAAGGTAAAGATGGGCAAGAAATTTTAAGTGGGCATGCATATATAGCTCCTGGAGCTTTACAAATGGGAGTTGAAAAAAGAAATAATAAATATGTATTAGAAATTAAAGAGGGTGAAAAAGTCACTGGACACTGCCCTTCAGTAGATTATTTATTTCAATCAGTAGCAAAAGCTTCGAAAAAAAATACTATAGGTATTATTTTAACGGGAATGGGATCCGATGGAGCTAAAGGACTACTTGATATAAAGAATGCAGGTGGATATACATTAGGGCAAAATAGGCATTCATGTGTTGTTTATGGAATGCCTATGGCAGCAAAAAATATTGGAGCAGTTTTGAAAGAAACTTCTTTAGATATGATACCAAATGCAATATTAAATCAATTAAAAAGATCAGAATCTACAATAAGAGATAAAGAGTAGATAGAAAGTGGGTATATATGAACTTTGAATGTGATAAATTAAATGTATTTCGAGAAATTAGTAATATAGGATCAGGAAATGCATCTACTTCATTAGGTATGATGTTAAATGAGATTGTAGATATAGGAATACCAAAGAGTGATTTAATCAGTTTTTCTGATATAACTAATAGTTATGATTCTCCAGAAGAGTTAGTTGTAGGAACTGTTTTACAATTATCAGGAGACATGGAAGGTTTTATACTGGTTATAATGAAACTTGATTCTGCTATTAATTTACTATCAAAAGTAACTGGAACTAACCTAGAATTTGATAAAGAAGATTATGATTTAGTACGTAAAGAATTAAGTTCAATAGGAGAAATTTGCAACATATTATGTGGTACATACTTAACAGCAATATCAGATATGACTAGTTTAAGCATTGATCCTTCTATTCCATATTTTAGTGTAGACATGGTCAGAGCAATTATGAATCTACCTATATCATTATATGGGCCAGTTTCAGATTCAATATTATGTATAGAAACTGATTTCTTTACGACAGATAACAATATAGAAGGTAAATATTATTTTATTCCTAAAGTTGAGTCATGTGAAAAATTACTATCCTCACTAGGTTTTGCTTGTTAGGAGAACAGTTAATGAAAATTATAACAGTAGGAATAGCAGAATCTAACATTGTAAGAGCACCAGAAAAGATAATGACTGTTGGACTTGGTTCATGTTGTGGCGTAGTTTTGTATGATGAAATAAATAAGATTGCAGGATTAGTACATATTTTGCTTCCAGATTCAAAGGTTGATAAAAAAATGGATAACAAATCGAAGTATGCAGATAGTGGAATTTATTTATTATATGAACAAATGATAAAATCTGGAGCTAACCAAAGGCTTATAAGAGCTAAGTTAGCTGGTGGTGCACATATGTTTAATTTTAAAAACTCTAGTAGCAGTATTTTTACTATTGGAGAAAAAAATGTAAAATCATGCAAAGAGACGTTAGCTAAGTTGAATATTTCTATTGTTTCTGAAGATGTATTAGGTTCTTGTGGAAGGACTATTGTCTTTGATACTCTTACAAATAAGCTAACTATTAAGAGTGTTGGAAAACGCGAAAAAGTTATTTAAAAGGAGGGTGTATTATTTGTGAATGCAAATGATGAAATAATAGAAGGTAAAATTGATGATTTATACATGGTGTTTATTATAAACGGGCAAAAATATGCACTATCATCAAATTACATTATAGAAATTATTGAGGTATTACCAATAACAAAGGTTCCTTTTCTTCCTGAATATATGAAGGGTATTATAAATTTAAGAAGTAATATTATACCTGTTATGGATGCTAGAATGAGATTTGATATAGAACCTATAGACTATAATGAAAGAACGTGTATAATTATAATAGAGAATGGTATGGAAAAAATTGGACTAATTGTTGACGCAGTAAATGAAGTTATTACTATTTTGCCTAATCAAATTATGAAAATGAACTCAAGTAAAGAAGACTACAAACAAAACTTTATAAAAGGTGTTAGTGAAATTAATGATGATGTTCAAATGATATTAGACTGCGATTCTTTAGTGAAAATTATAGAGGATGTTAACGATGGAACTAACTAATCAAGATTTTTTACGCCTAAAAAATTATATGTATAATAACTATGGAATAAACTTAGAAAACAAAAGAACATTAATAGAAACTAGATTATTATTAATGGTAAAAAAACTAGGATTTACGGATTTTAAAAGTTATATAGATAATCTAATGAAAGACAGTACAGGAGAACAAGCATCAACACTTGTAGAGAAGCTTACTACAAATTTTACATATTTTATGAGAGAAGAGCAACATTATGATTTTTTAAAAAATGAAATACTGATGCCTAGCTTAAAAAGACCTCATGCTGGTGGAATTAAAATTTGGTCAGCCGCATCATCTACAGGAGAAGAGCCTTATTGTATTGCGATGTTAGTATCATCTATACTTGGAAAAAGTTCAAAATTTAAAGTTAGTATAACTGCATCAGATATTTCTGATAATGTATTAAAACAAGCAAAGGCTGGAGTTTATTCAGAAGATAAAATATCAAAGTTACCAGTTGTATGGAAAAAGAGTTTTTTTAAAAAAGTAAGTGAAAAAAACTATATGATTGATGACAATGTAAAACAGTTAATTGATTTTAAATATTTTAATTTAAATAATAGTTTAGGTTGGGAAAAAGGTAAATATGATGTTATTTTTTGCAGAAATGTAATGATATACTTCGATACACCTACAAAGCAAAGATTAATAAAAAGATTATATGACTCACTTAAACCTGGAGGGTATTTGATTATAGGTATGTCTGAAAATTTATCTAACCTGCAAACTGATTTTCAAAGAGTTAAACCATCAGTATATAGAAAAATATAAAATAAAAAATAAAAAAGATAATAATTGACATAAATGGAGGAAGAAATTATGAAAAGAGTATTAATAGTTGATGATGCAGCATTTATGCGTATGTCTATACGTACGATGCTTCAAAATTATGATTTTGAAATAGTAGGAGAAGCAGAAAATGGAGTAATGGCCATTGAAAAATATCAAGAATTACAACCAGACATAGTAACATTAGATATAACTATGCCAGAAATGGATGGATTACAAGCATTAAGAGAAATTAAAAAAATTGATCCAGCAGCTTCTGTAGTAATGGTTTCGGCGTTAGGACAAGAAGCTAGAATGAAAGAAGCTATAATATATGGAGCAAAAGGATTTATTGTAAAGCCATTTAAAGAGGAAATCATAGTATCAGCTTTATCTAAGTTATAAAATTAAAGTATAAGAGGTTATTTTATATTATCCAAAGATTTATTTATAGTCTTAAAGTATGAAAAACTGTATATGACCTTTTAAAGCAATGAAATTTATAGAGGAGATAAAGATATATTATGAGCCAAGGAATTGTTGTATATGACTTTAAAAAGCCGCAAAGATATTCTACAGGAAATATGAGGTTCTTATCTATAATAGAAGAAGAATTTTGTAAGAATATAAATTTATTTGTAGCTTATGAATTAAAAAGACCTAATATAGTGTGTAAATTAGAAAAAATAGAACAAACAAACTACGAAGAGTTTATGAACATGATTTCTAATGACTCAGTAATTATTGAACATTCAATACAACCACTAATTCAAGGTCTTATATATCAAATTGATAAGAGTGTTGCGCTTACATTTGTAGATTTAATACTTGGAGGAGATGGAGTATTCAGTGATTACAATAGAGAGTTAACAGAAGTAGACCGAGAGTTAATATCTTATATAGGTAGTAAGTTTTTAACTAAAATGCATATATTTGAAGGTTGTGATCATAGAGAGGTTTCTAATGTTTACACAAATGTAGGGTCTAGTAAAAAATATCCAGTTAGTGAGTCGGTATTAATATCTCACATGAGAATGATGGATGGAAATAAAGAAGTAGGTAGAATGTCTTTCTGCAACCCATACAGTTGTATGGAACCGGTATTAGAGCAATTAGAGCCAAAAAGACTTTTTAAAAGTAAAAATATTGAATATGACTTTGAATTCACAAATGCTATTTATAATAAAATTTGTGGAACAAGTGCAGAAATGATTGCAGTATTAGGTAGAACTGAAATAAGTGTAGAAGAGTTATTAGACTTAAAGCTTGGAGATGTTATAACTCTAGATACTAAAATAGATGGAGATATAGACCTTAATGTAGGAGGCGCAAGATCTTTTAAATGCAAACCAGGGCTTATTAAAAATAAGCGTGGTGTTATTATAACAGATAGTGTAAAAAAGGAAGTGTAATCATATGAGTGAAAATTTTGATAGAGTATTAGATATAGAACTTAAAGTAAGTGCGGTACTTGGTAGAACGAAAATAGCATTAAAAGACATATTTGAGTTATCAAAAGGGTCTTTAATTGAGCTAGATACATTTGAAGGACAAGAAGTTGAAATCAATGTAAATGGTAGAAAAATTGGTTATGGACAAGTTGTAATTGTAGATGAGAATTTCGGAGTTAGAATAACGCGCATATTAGGTGAAGAAGAGTTGGTAAAGACTATAGGATAATATAAAAGGCAGATAACAATTTATCTGCCTTTTTATTTTAGTTATTTTGTTGTGTATTATTGTCTGCGTTATTATTTTGGTTTTCAACTGGGTTTGTACTTGAATTATTATTTAAATCTACATTTTCACTGTTGTTAACTTCATTAGAATTAGATTCATTAGATTGCTCAGGGTTTTCATTTGGAGAACTTGTTTCAGTTGTATTATTGTTGTTACTATTTTCTGAGTTGTTAGAATCTCCATTGAATAATCCTGTAAACCAATGCCATACCTTACCAAAGAATCCTTCAACTTGTTCACTAGAAGGTAAATTTATAGCATCTTTGTTAGTAGCATCTATGTGTGCATTTTCACCAAGTAAACTATCATTTGTATTTTCTAATATACCTAGATTTTTATCTTTAGAACCTGTCAATCCAGCAAACCAATCTCCAATTCCAGTAAACCATCCTTTAACGGTATCTAATATACCTGAATTGTTTACACTTTCGCCTAGATCTTTTAAATTTTCATTTACAGTATCTGATACGCTATTTAAAGTATCTTTCATTTTACCGTAGTCATAATCTTGCTTAGAAATTTTAAGCATTAAATCTTCTAATTGCTTTTGTTGTTCAGGTGATAATGTTACATTATAGTTATTAGTAATATTATTTATTGTATCTGCGATTTGAACTGTATCGCTAGTATTATTCTTAATAACTTGTGTTTTTACATCATTAACTATTCCTGTAGCTTTATCTTGACCTATATCTTGGCCTAAGTCTCCAGTTACAACTAGTTCTTCTGTAGCTATTTCCTTCTTATTTTCATCTAGAGGCTTACCAGTAGCATCCTCATAGGCCTTCATTACACCAGTAAGGGCTCCTGTTCCACTTACAGGGAAATTAGCAGCTATTACACAGTTAGCATCAGTTATACCTAAACTAGCAAGTGTACTAGCTATCATAGCTGAAGTAACCCACGTAATATTTGCTGTTTTTACGTTTATTCCACTTCCTGCCTTAGTAGGTTCAACATAAGCACAAGAATAAGTTTTAGTTCCTATTTGAGCTTCAGGTGCTATACCTTGTAAATACTTTCTTTCTTCTTGGTTATTTACTTCAAGTATAACTGCATCATTTTGATTTACACCGAAGTATTTCAGCATAGTTTGCTTTTGCTCAGAACTTAAGTTAGCTCCTAAAGTAACAACTCTTGAAGAATCTGCGAATACTAAACTAAAACTTCCTAATATAACAGTACAACATATAATAATTGACGTAACTCTCTTTTTTAAACTCATAATTAATCTCCTTTAAAATAATTTAAACAGATACTAATATAATAAAGCATTTTGTAAATTTTGACGATTACAAAATTATAACATTTTTAGAGTTCTTACTCAAATATTATATATGCATCTAAGGAATGATTAATTAACAAAATAAAAAACATATATATTTTATAAATAAAAAAGAAGAGTAATATTATTTTCGAAAAGCTCATCTTAGCTAATATAAAAAAATCGAATATAATACAAACTTCGACATTAATTTTAAATAAAATAATATATGATAATAGTTATATGAAAATATTAGATTGGATTAAGTAACTGGGTTAGGGCTAATAGATAGCTCGAATTAATTTATAATTTGATTAAAATAAATATGAAATTAGGTGAGAAAATGATAAACGTACTTATGATAGAAGATGATAGTGCAATATCTTTTGCAGTAAAGTATGCACTAGAAAAAGAAGGATTTAATATTGATATATGCAATGACTTAGAGAAAAGTAGAAACAATATTAAAGATAAAAAGTATAATATAGTTCTTTTAGATGTAATGCTACCAGATGGAAATGGTTACGATTTTTGCAAGGAAATTAGAGAAGCTCAAGATACTCCTATAATATTTTTAAGTGCTTGTGATGAAGAAGTGAATGTAGTTATGGGGCTAGATATTGGAGGAGATGATTACATAACCAAACCTTTTAGAGTTAGGGAGCTTATATCTAGGATGAATGCAGTACTTAGGAGAAAAGGCAGTAGTAATGAAAATAAAAAGGTAATTAAATTTAAAGACTTAACTATAAATACTTTAGAAGCTAGAGTTTACAAAGGTGAAGAGGAAATTTTGTTAACCTCTGTTGAGTACAAACTATTATTAATATTAATTAAAAATAATAATGTTGTATTAAGTAGAACTAAAATACTAGAAAAATTATGGGATGTTGCTTGTGATTTTGTAAATGACAATACAATTACTGTTTATATAAAAAGACTTAGAGAAAAAATAGAAGATGATTCAAGTCATCCCAAATACATACTTACAGTAAGGGGATTAGGATATAAATGGAACGGAAGTGAAAATAGTGTTTCTATCTAATGTTGAAATAAAAAGTTTTATAAAAAATTACACTATATTATTTATGATTACTGTGATCCTTTGTGTAGGAGTTAGCTTTATAAGTGTAAACATAATAAAAGATAAGGTAGTAGAAAATAATCAAGCTATAATAGGATCTATACTTTCAAAGCATCCTAATTTAGAAAGTAATATAGTAGGTATAATAACTCAAGGAAAATCAAAAGAGGATATAAGTTTAGGTAAAGAAATACTAAAAAAATATAGCTATGATAAAAATATTAGATTAAATAATGAGCCAATTATAAGAGATAATATAAAGGATATATTTAGTATAAATTTGTTATCTATATTTGTGCTATTTATTTCTATTTTAATCTTAGTTATGCATTACTTTAAGACTATATACAGTGATATAAAAGATATGACTGACTATGTATACAATAGTTCAGAAGGTAAAAAATTTGAGATGAAAAATAAAAATCAGGAAGGTCAGATAGGACTCCTTAAAACGGAACTTTTGGAAATGACTAATATACTTAAAGAAAAAGTAGAACTTTTAAGTAAAGAAAAGATATTTCTAAATGATACTATTTCTGATATTTCACATCAGTTAAAGACACCTATGACATCACTTATAATACTTAATGATTTAATGTATGATGACCTACCAGAAGAATCTAAAATAGAGTTTTTAGAAAAGATAAAATCTCAGTTAAATAGAATGGAATGGCTGATAAAAAGCATGCTAAAGCTTTCAAAAGTAGAAGCTAAAGTAATAAATTTTAAAAATGAGAAAGTAAATATTTTAGAACTGATAAAAATGTCTATTCAGCCAAGTTTAATTCCAATAGAACTTAAAAATATAGATGTGAGTATAAATGGTGATAGTGAAGCTATGTTTTTAGGAGATATGGATTGGTCTATAGAAGCTTTAGTTAATATCATTAAAAATTGTGTAGAACATACTTTTTCTAGTGGAAGCTTAGACATTAGTTATGAAGAAAATTCTTTATACACAGAAATTGTAATAAAAGATAGTGGAGAAGGGATAGATAAAAAAGACTTACCTCATATATTTAAAAGATTTTATAAAGGAAAAAGTAGTTCAAAAGAAGATAGCGTAGGTATTGGACTAGCTATGGCAAAGTCTATAATTGAAGGACAAAATGGTGATATTTATGTCAAAAGTGAAAAAAACAAAGGAACTCAGTTTAATATAATATTCCATAAAATCTAAGTGACTAATTTGTAATATTTAATTCACTTTAAAGTAATTTTATATCTTTAAAATTAAGTTAAGAAATTAAAAGTAACATAAGTATTATGAACTAAATAAGGTGAAATTTGCAAAATGAGGAGTAAAGGTTATATGGAAATTTTAAAAGTTGAAAATTTAACAAAGAGTTATGGCACGGGAGAAGCAAAAGTAGATGCTTTAAAAAATATTAATTTATCAATAAATAAAGGAGAATTTGTTGCAATAGTAGGACCTAGTGGAAGTGGTAAAAGTACACTACTTCATTTATTAGGCGGAGTTGATAAGCCAACTAGTGGAAATGTATTTATAAACGATGTAGATATATATGACTTAAAAGAAAAAGACTTATCTATATTTAGAAGAAGAAATATAGGAATTATATATCAATTTTATAATTTGATTCCAGTACTTAGTGTGAAGGAAAATATATTATTACCAGCAGAACTTGATAATAGAAAAATAGAAACAGAATATTTAAATGATTTATTAAAAACTTTAGGATTGAAAGAAAGAGAAAATCATCTTCCAAATGAATTAAGTGGAGGACAACAACAAAGAACTTCTATAGGTAGATCACTTATAAATAGACCAGCAATAGTTTTAGCAGATGAACCAACAGGAAATTTAGATAGCAAAAATTCTAAAGAAGTAATTGAACTTTTAAAGTTATCAGTCAAAAAATACAATCAAACTTTAATAATGATAACTCATGACAATAATATTGCCTTACAAGCAGATAGAGTGATATCTATAGAAGATGGAATGATTACAGCTAATGAGGTGATATAGATGAACTTATATTACAGCTTAACGTTAAGATATTTAAAACAAAATAAGAAAAGAACAATAGTCACAATAATAGGAATAATATTATCTACATCTTTGATTTGTGGAATAGGTAATATGGTTGAAAGTGCTATAGATTATCAGACTAGAGAAGCAATAGCTGATATGGGAGATTATCATGCTATGTTTCATAATATGAAAAAAGATAATGTAGATATTATAATAAATAGTGCAGGTTTATCTAAAAGCTTTGTAACTAGTAATTTAGGATATTCAAAATTAAATAATAAAAAGAAAAACTTAGTTGAAGTAAAAGAATATGACAAAAATGCTTTTGAAAGCTATCAAGCAAAACTAAGAGAAGGTAGATTTCCAACAAATAATAAGGAAATAGTGATAAGTGAAAGTGCTATTCCTTTAATTAATAAAAAAGTAGGAGATAATATAACACTAGACATTGGAAAAAGGCTATCTGCAGATGGAAAGAATCTATATGATCCAATAGTATGGGATCATGAAACTATAGTTAATAAAAAAAGTAAAGATTTTAAAATAGTTGGGATTATGAATAAATCTAGATACGATATAGGAAATGATGTTGTAAGTGCAATTACATACTTAGATTTAAATAGTAAATCTAAAAACGATAGATTTAAAATAGGTGTATCAGCCAATAAACCAAAAGAAATTTATAAAATATCAGAATCTATAGCCAAGAACTTAGGATTAAAAGAGGAAGAATTTAACAGTAGCAACTTAGATGAAAAGGAAAATCATAATGGTGTAAATTATAAAAATCTATCATTTAATGAACCGTTACTAAGATTAAAAGGTGCAAGTGCTTATGCAAATATTGATAAAACAATAAGTATAGCAATATTTATTGTAATAGCATTAGTTGTTATATGTACAATGGCTACAGTATATAATTCATTTAGTATATCAACAAGTGAGAGAAGAAAACAATTTGGAGTATTAAATTCTATAGGTGCGACTAAAAATCAAGTCATGAAATTAGTATTTATAGAAGCTATTATAGTGAGTTTGATAGGAATACCAGTGGGACTAATCATAGGCACTTTTGCTATTGACTTAGTATTAAAATTAATACAAGTATCATTTAATAATTCACAAATTGGAAACCTGAATTTAAGATTAGTTTATAATCCATATATGATAGTATTAAGTGCATTAATTGTACTATTTACAATATTTATATCAGTAATATTTCCAGCCATTAAATCAGCTAAAACATCACCACTTGAATGTATAAGAAACAGTAGTAATCTAAAATTAGGAAAAGTAAAAAACTCTAAATTGATTAAATTATTATTTAAAACAGAAGGTGTTCTTGCATATAAAAATTTAAGAAGAAACAAAAATAAATTTAGAATCACTTTATTTTCTTTAACAATTAGTGTAGTTATATTTATATCATTTAGTGGATTTTTAACTTTATTTGAAAAAGTTAATGAATCTAATACAGGTAAAATGACTTATGATATAAGATTATGGAAAAGTGGTCTACAAGAAAATAATGATATAATAGAAGATCTAAATAAAATAAATGGAATAAAGAGAACTAGTGTTATTAATGACTATGGAGTAGGTGTAAAAGTTAATGAAAATAATATAAATAAAAAATATAAAAAGATTATAGACGACTTTTTTTCAAAAAAAATTAAGAATAATGAAGTTGTATATGACTTTAATATGGAACAAAATATGTTCCAATTTATATCAGATAAAGATATAAAAACAATAAAATTAAAAGATGGTAAATTTGATAAAGAAACAGCTATAAAAGAAAATGGTATAATACTTAGAAATAAAAGTTATTATAGAGAGCCTGGAAAATCTTATGATATTTCATTAACTAATTATAAAGTTGGAGATACAATAGATGCATATACAATGCATCGTGATGAAAAGGATAAAGAAATAATAGATCCTATAAAATTAAAAGTTTTAGCTACTACTGATGATTTACCTATAGGAAGTAAATATTCTAGTTATATGGGAATAGATTTTATAACTTATAATGAGGTAGGTAAAAAATTAGCTTATGAAATAAATGATTCAAATATATACATATACTCTGATAAAAAAGAAAATACAAGGAAAGCAGTAAAAGATATAGGCAAAAAATATGCATATGATGTACGTGATGAAGTAGAAGAATCATTAAAAATTGAGACATCTATTATTGTAGTAAAAATATTTGTATATGGATTTATATTTATTATATCTTTAGTAAGTATAATAAATATAGTAAATACAATAAGTACAAATATAAATCTAAGAAAAAGAGAATTTGCAATAATTAAATCTATAGGTACAACGCCTAGTGGATTTAATAGAATAATTTACTTTGAAAGTTTATTGTATGGAGTTTTAGCATTAATGTATGGAGTTCCTATAGCAATTGGAATTGATGTAATTATGAATAAAACTATTGGAGACGTTGTAGAATTAGGCATGATACTTCCATGGAAGGCAGTTTTAGTATGTGTTTTAGGCATATTTGCTGTTACATTTATTGCATCGTATATACCTATGAAAAAGTTAAACAAAGAAAGTATAATAGAAAATATTAGACAAGAAAGTATATAGAGGGATATACGCAATTAAAGCCTATAGCTTAAATTATTAAATAATTTAAGCTATAGGCTTTATATTTATTTTATATTATTTACCTATAAACATTTGTGTCCAGTATAAAGAAGAACCTTTTGCAGCTATACCAACACCTAGTTCAGTGAAATCTGGGTTAAGTATATTCTTTCTATGACCGTCAGAATTCATCCAAGCATTCATAACCTCTTGTGGAGTTTCTTGTCCCATGGCTATGTTTTCTCCAGCTGAAGTATAGCTTATACCGAATTTTTTCATCATGTCAAATGGAGAACCATAAGTTGGTGATGTATGGTCAAAGTAGTTCTTATCAATCATGTCTTGTGATTTTAAAGTAGCTACATTTGATAATTCAGAGTTAAACTTAAGAGCTTGAAGCCCTCTGCTTGTTCTTTCCTTATTAACTAAATCTAATACTTCTTTTTGGAAACTTGCAAAGTTACCAGATGGATTAGAAGGTTGTTCAGGTTTTTCTTCAGGCTTAGATTCCTGATTAGAACCAGTATTGCCTTCTGGTTTAGAATCAGGCTTAGAACCAGTATTATTGTCTACATTAGGAGTAGATGGTTTACTTGCATTAGAATCTGTATTACCTTCTGGCTTAGAATCAGGCTTAGATTCAGTATTGTTATCTACATTAGGAGTAGATGGTTTAGCTTGTGAAGTAGGACACTTCACTTTATTATTTAAAATATCTTGTATTAAGTAGTGTAAAGGCTTTATAGGTGTTGTACAGTCTTTGCCATTTACATTTACAGATAAGCATTCCACATAACTTTTATTGTCGCAATAAACTTTCTTACACACAGTTTCATTTGATGCTGCGTTAATAGGTAGTGTAGAACAAGCACCTATTATAGATACTACACCTAATGATAATAATGTTTTTAATTTGATATTCATAATTAAGTCACCTCTTTAATGTTATAGTTTTATAAATGAATTGTTTGAAAATGTTACCGTTTTGTAACCTACAAGATGCGCTACCCCCAGCGCCTATATCTTGGATGTAACTATAGTATCATAAAGCCTAGCATTTATGCATTGTTAAGTTATGTCAATATTATATATAAATTACAATAATGTAAAAATTAGAGTATATATACAAAAATAGAGTAAAAACTATATTGATGGGTATAAAAGCATTAAACCTTTAAATTTAAATATAAATAGCAAAAAATTTAGTTAAATTATTAAAAAAATGGTATACTATTAAAAGGTAAAATTACCAAAAGATGAAAGGAGATTTACTATGTCAAAAGAATTAGTAAAAGATAGAGTTATAAAATACTTAATGGAAGATTTATTTGTTCCACAAGAGATGATAGATACAGATGTAGCATTATCAGAATTTGAAGAAGGAGCAGAAGGTGTAATAGATATAATGGTAAACGTAAAAGATAATGAAGATTTTTACGCTCCTGTTATGATTATAAAATGTTTAGATGAAGAAACACCTTTACAAGGTGAAGTAGCTCAAGAAGCGGTAGATTTCTTAGAAGATGTAGATAATATAACTTTAGCAGGAAGAGCTGTTTTAACTAATGGAAATGAAATGATGTATGCAAATTGGACTGGTGAAGAATATGATACAGAAGAATCACTTCCAGAGTATGATGTTATGGTAAAAGAATTCTTCGAAATGGAAGAATTAGTAAAAGAGCATGAAGCATCTCATGATTGTGGATGTGGAGAAGATCATGACCATGAAGATCATGAATGTTGTGGAGGACACAGCCATGGTGAAGATCATGAATGCTGTGGTGGAAGTTGCGGATGTAACCACGACAATAAATAATAAAATATGCTTAAATTTGCGATGATATGAGGGTTTAGCTTGACTAAACCCTTTTATTAATGGTATTATAAATCTGTTATAATCTCATTAATATTTTACCGTAATATAGGGGCAAGATTATTATTGGACTTATTAATAGGGATTTGACTTTGTCGTTCGAGGGTAAAAGACTGCACATTGTGCAGTCTTTTGTTCTTTATAGTAATATTGTAGTTAATAAAATATTATTTTAAAAAAATATAAAAAAAATCAAGGAATTTGATATGTAAGTGT
>NZ_JAWDJM010000105.1:0-48432 GCF_032465715.1 Paraclostridium sp. MRS3W1
TAATTCTTTAAAAAAGAATTTTTATAATTAACCTACTGTTTAATTTTCAAAGTTCTTAATCCATGCTCTCTTGAGCACATGTATAATAATATCATCCTTTTTTTTTGAAGTCAACACTTTTTTATATTTTTTTATTAATCTATTAAATTTAAGTTATATCTTTCTATTAAATCTATTAGCATATCTGCATATATAGCTTCCCCTTGTTCATTTTTTTTAGTGCTATAACCTGCATCTTCTAACGCTTGAGCTTGTAATTTATAATCTTTTCCTTTAAACAAACCATGTTCTGCATATCTTGGATTTTCTTTTAAAAACTTTGCATGATCTCTTATTGAATCATTTAATGAGTTGTATTTTCTGAATTTAGCCATTACTTCATCACTATAATTTTCTGATGTTGCTACTTCTACATTCTCACCTTTCCATCTTTCATCCGCTTTTATTCCAAATAAATTATTACTGATTTTTGTTAATTCTGATTGCCCCCAACCAGATTCAAGTATAGCCTGAGATATAGTTATAGATGGCAATACCCCATATTCCTTATAACTGCTTTCAGCTTCTTTTTCAATATCTTTAATAAACTTTATTTTTTCCTCTTCGATTTTCAATGACTCTATTTTAGCTATTTTTTTTTCGTAATTTTTATTTTCATATACAGTGTATATTCCTCCAACAACAAATGATAAAACTAAAATCAAACTAAGACTTTGAAGCAACTCTTTATTTTTTTTATTATTAATCTTAAATTTTCTTCTAAAGTTTCTTTTTTTTCTTATCCCCATACTACCCTCCACTTTCTAATTTATATTATAATATCATCTTGTAAACTTTTATATGCTAATTTACGCAAAAAAATAAAAAAGCTCATTTAAATGAGCTTTTTTTTATTTAGATTTAAGCTTTATCCAAGCTTCATCGTATAATCTTAATTTGTTTCCTAAATCAATAAATGTTTCAGTCTTATCCATAACAGATTTAGGCGGATATGCAACAGGATTTGAAGTTACCTCTTTATCTAATAACTTTAAAGCCCCTACATTAGGAGTTGAATATCCTATATATTCAGCATTCATCTTTGCAATTTCAGGATCTAATAAAAAGTTTATAAACATTTCAGCTTCCTTTTTATTTTGTGCGCTTTTAGGTATTGCCATTGCATCTACCCATTTATTTGTACCTTCTTTAGGTATTGCATAAGCTAAATTAGGATTTTCTTCCATTAAAGTCACTGCATCTCCTGAGTAAGCAATCCCCATAGCCACTTCTTCACCTAGAAGTCTATCTTTACCTTCATCATTTACATATGCTAATACTAAGTCTTTTTGTTTCATTAACTCTTTCATTGCTTCATTTATTTCTTTAGGATTAGTTGTATTCATGCTGTAGCCTAATCTTTTTAATGATATTCCCATAGTATCTCTAACTGAGTCAAACATCATTATATTACCTTTATACTTAGGGTTCCAAAGTATGTTCCAACTATCAACTGGTTCTTTAACCATTTTTTTATTATATAATATACCAAAAGTTCCCCACATATATGGAACGCTATATTCATTAGTTTCATCATATATAGGATTTAAAAAGCTTTTATCTATATACTTCATATTTGGTATGTTTTTAAAATCTATTTTTTGAAGAAGTCCTTCACTTTTCATTTTTTCAACCATATAGTCAGATGGGAATATTAAATCATAATTAGTACTTCCACTTTTAACTTTTTGATACATCATTTCATTAGTATCATAAGTTTCATATTGTACATCAATTCCAGTTTTTTCTTCAAATAAAGTTATTATATTTTCATCTATATAATCTCCGACATTATATACATTCAAAACTTTTTTTGAATCTGTACCTCCACATCCAGTAAGCATAGTTGAAACCATTAAACCTATAGTAATTAAAATTGATATTTTTCTTAATTTCATAACTATTTATCACTCCTTACTATAGATTGTTTCTTATTTGATATTAAAAGTAAAATTAATACAACTGTAAACATTATTGTAGATAGTGCATTAATTTCAGGTTTTATTCCTCTTCTTGCCATACCATATATTTCTATAGATAAGTTGCTAACTCCATTTCCAGTATTGAAGAAACTTATTATAAAATCATCTATAGACATTGTAAACGCAATTAAAAATCCAGATATTATACCTGGTTTTATCTGAGGTAAAACCACTTTTCTTAAAGCATACATAGGTGTTGCGCCTAAGTCCATAGCAGCCTCTTCTATATTTTGAGGAAGTTGCTTTATTTTAGGAAGCACTGATAGTATTACATAAGGAATACTAAACATTATGTGAGATAGTAACATAGTCGTAAATCCAAATTCTAATTTTAAAAATACATATAAACTCATCAATGCTACTGCTGTAACTATATCTGGATTTAATACTGGAAGATAGTTTATATTAAGTATTAACTTTCTTCTTTTACCTCTCATTTTATGTATTCCTATAGCACTTATAGTTCCTACTATTGTAGCTATTATAGATGAAATTATAGCTACTAACAAAGTATAATATAACGCATTCATTATACTCTCATTATGAATAAGTTGCTTATACCACTTAAATGTAAATCCATTCCAGTGGGCCATAGATTTAGAATCATTAAATGAAAATACTGCTAGCGCCATTATTGGTGCATATAGAAATAAAAACACTAATGTTAAGTAAATATTCGATGCTAATTTCTTTAAAATAATAACCCACCGCCTTCCTTATCACTGTCATCTTCAAATCTTGACATAACTGCCATAGATATTAATATTACAATCATCATAAATATCGATATCGCAGATCCAAAGTTCCAATCTCCAACTACTGTAAATTGTTGCTCTATTAAGTCTCCTAGTAACATAAATTTACCTCCACCTAATAATCTTGAGATAGCAAATGTAGTTACAGCTGGCATAAATACCATAGTTATTCCTGAAATAACTCCAGGTACACTAAGTGGGAATATAACTTTAGTGAAAACTTGGAAGCTATTAGCTCCTAAGTCTCTAGCTGCATTAATTAAATCATTATCCATTTTTGATAATGATGTGTATATTGGTAGTACCATAAATGGTAAAAAGTTATATACCATTCCAAGTAATATTGCAAAGTTAGTATAAAGTAATGTAACAGGCTCTATTCCAAATAATCCTAAGAATGAATTTAATATTCCATTTTTACCTAAAATAGCAACCCATGCATATGTTCTTAAAAGGAAGTTCATCCACATTGGAAGTATGAATAATAATATTAAAGTATTTCTTTTGCTTATATGTGCCTTAGAAATTATATATGCAACTGGATATCCAACTAATAAACATATTATTGTTGATGATCCAGCTAAAACTATAGATCTTAAAAATACTTTTAAGTATATAGGGTTAATTAATCTTTTATAATTTTCTAAAGAAAATATTAGCTTATCTCCATTTTCAACTGTAAAACTGAAAACCAGCACAAGAATTAAAGGAACTACTATAAATAGTGCACTCCATATTATATAAGGGTAAGCAAGAATTGATTTATTTTTCTTCATAATCTATTCGCTCACTTTTCTCATTATATGGATATCTTCTGGATATATATCTAACCCTAATTCACTTCCAACTTGTGCACTTTGTGTATTATGTAGTATCCACATTCTTCCGTTTTCATTAACTTCAATTTCATAGTGAACACCTTTAAATAATACTGATGTAACTTTTCCTTTTAACATTCCTTTTTCTGGTTCAACCATTTTTACATCTTCCGGTCTTATCACAACTTCAATATTTTCATTTTTTTCAAAGTCTTTATCTACACACTTGAATTTCTTTCCACAGAATTCTACTAAATAGTCTTCTAACATAATTCCATCAAATATATTACTTTCACCTATAAATCTAGCAACAAATGAATTTTCTGGCTCATTGTATATATCTTGAGGAGTTCCCATTTGTTGAATTTTACCTTTATTCATAACAATTATTTTATCCGACATAGTTAAAGCCTCTTCTTGGTCATGAGTTACAAAAATAAATGTTATTCCTAATTTTTTTTGTATTTTTTTTAATTCCATTTGCATTTCTTTTCTTAATTTTAAATCTAATGCTCCTAAAGGTTCATCTAGTAATAAAACTTTAGGCTCATTTACTAATGCTCTAGCTATAGCTACCCTTTGCTGTTGTCCTCCACTTAGCGATTCTACTTGTCTTCTTTCAAAACCATCAAGTGCAACTAATTTAAGCATTTCTTTTACTTTTTTATCTATTTCGTCTTTAGGTAGTTTTTTTATTTTAAGACCAAAAGCTATATTTTCATATATATTCATGTGAGGAAATAAAGCGTATTTTTGGAATACTGTATTTATTTGTCTTTCGTGAGGTGGTATATCTGTGATATCACGTTCTTCAAATAATACCTTACCTTCATCAGCGTACTCAAATCCAGCTATTATCTTAAGCGTTGTAGTTTTTCCACATCCACTTGGTCCTAATAATGTTAAAAATTCATTTTTCTTAATGTCTAAACTCAAGTTATCTAAAACTTGATTGTCATCATATCTTTTAGATAGATTTTTTAATTCTATTATGTTTTCTAACAAATATATCACCTCTTTCTCTTAAAATGATGGTGGTGTACTCACCCATATAACCTTAGCTTCTGTTTTCCCAGCATTTGATATATAATGATTTGCTCTCGGCTTAAAGTAAAAACTCTCGCCTTTTCTAACTTTATTTTTCTTATCTCCTATGTGTAAGTAAATTGAACCTGCTAATACATAACCAAATTCTTCTCCTTCATGAGGCTTTTCTTCTTTATATTGACCTCCTGGAGATAAAGATATTAATATTGGCTCCATTTCATTTTTCTGAGAGTTTGGAACCAACCACTTAAATGTATATTTTAATTCTTCATCCTCAGTTTCAAACATATCTTCTTTTGAAAAACAAATTTTTTCATTATCCATTTCATTAAAAAATTCTTTTAAGTTCGTTCCCAAAATTTCTAATATATCTATAAGTGTAGCTATGGATGGTGATGTTAAATTGTTTTCTAATTGAGATATAAATCCCTTAGAAAGTTCACATCTATTTGCTAACTCTTCTTGTGTTAACTGTTTTTCTATTCTTAATCGTTTAATTTTTTCACCTATATCCATGGTCCACCTCCTATTTAAAATCATTTTTACTAAACCTTTTGTTTAAAATTTCTAAACAACAAGACATATTATATAAAATTAAGCTACAAATTTCAATACTTTTTTAAATATTTTTTTATATTAATTTCCACTTTAAACCCCAGTGTTTTTAAGGATTTGTAGATTTAGCGTTTCTTTTAGTTTATATTAATATTCATAAAGTTTAGTATGCCTAATTATATTTTTTTTATTATATTTTGCTATTTTATTCCTAATTTTAGTTTATAAAATGCAAATAACCTGCTGTTTAGCAGGCTATTTATACAATTTATATTAATTTATAGTCTTCCTCTTTTAACTTACTTGCCGCACCTTCATCTAAAATTAATATTGTATCTCTATGAAGCTGAAGTATAGATGATGGAACTTGAGGAGTTATGTCTCCATATACAGTATTGTGTATAGCCTCAGCTTTACCTTCTCCTGATGCCAACAAAATTATCTTTTTAGATTTAAATATAGAGCCAATTCCCATAGTTACAGCTTTTTTAGGAACTTCATCTATAGATTCAAAGAATCTTGCATTTGCCTCTATAGTAGATTCTTTTAAGTCAACTAAGTTTGTTCCTTTTACAAATACATTCGATGGTTCATTGAATCCTATGTGTGCGTTAAGTCCTATACCTAAAACCTGTATATCTATTCCTCCAATATTTTTGATAGAATCATCATATTGTTTACATTCAAGTTTTATATCCTTAGTCATACCATTTGGTATATTTACATTTTCTTCCTTTATATTTATATGATTGAATAAGTTTTCATGCATAAAATGATAGTAACTTTGATCATTCTCTCTAGGTAACTGATAATATTCATCTAAATTGAATGATTTTACCTCAGAAAAGTCTAATGTACCTTCATTATACATTTCCACTAAATTCTTATACATTCCTATAGGCGTACTACCTGTTGCTAGCCCTAGTATAGAATCTGATTTTAAAGTAACCTGACTTGCTATTATTTGAGCAGCTTTTTTGCTCATTTCATCATAATTTTTACAAACTAGTATTCTCATATTAACCCTCCACCTATAATTAATTTCTTTTAAACACTATATTTCCATCTACAATAGTCATGTAACAATCTAATTCATTATCAAATATAGCTATATCTGCATCTTTTCCTATATCTAAGCTTCCCTTATCATTACTTATTCCTAGTGAACTAGCTGGATTTAAAGAAGCCAAATGTATAGCTTCATTTATATTTAAATTTGTATTTTTATAAAAATTCTTAACCATGTTATTTAAGCTTGAAACACTTCCTGCAAGAGATCCATTTTCTAATCTAGCTGCTCCATCCTTAACTATTACAGCTTGGCCACCTAAACTATACGTTCCGTTTTCTAACCCTCCTGCTTCCATAGAGTCAGTTATTAATACCACTCTTTCTTTACCTTTACTATCTAATATAAATTGGAATAGATCTTTAGTTATGTGTATAGTGTCACATATAAATTCACAATATGCATCTGTTGTCAATGCAGCTCCAACAACCCCTGGATCCCTATGATTTAAACCGGTCATCCCATTGAATGTATGAGTTATGTTGCTAGCACCTAATCGTATAGCTTCTCTAGCCTCTATAAATGTAGCTGCACTATGACCTATAGATAAAACTATATTAGTATTACTTTTTATAGATTTTGTAAATGTAAAATCTAAATCTTCTTCTGGTGCATAAGTTATAACTTTTATTACATCTTCATATTTTTTCACTAATTCATAATTAGGATTAGTTATATAGTTTCCATTTTGTGCGCCTTTGTATATTTTATTTATAAACGGCCCTTCTAAATGAGCTCCTATAACCCTAGCTCCCTCAGTATTTCTATTCATACCTCGTCTTATAGATTCTAATGCTTTTAAAATTGATTCTTCATCCATTGTCATAGTAGTAGGTAGATATGACGTAACACCATGTCTTGCTACTGATTTAGATATAATATCTATAGCCTCATCTGTACCTTCCATCGTATCTTTTCCCATATTCCCATGTATATGTATATCTATTAACCCTGGAGATACTAACTTACCTTTAACATCTATAACTTCACATCCGCTTGGAACTTCATCTGTTATATCTATAATCTTTTTATCAAATACTAAAACCTTATTTTCTAACACTTCATTTCTTAATAAAATCTTTCCATTTATTATAGCCTTCATAATTATACCTCCTATGCATTTAATGTTATTTCATATTGGTACTTATCACTTCTAAATATGGATATAGTGTACTCTACAGGTAAATCTCCATCTGCGTACGAAGTTCTTTTAAGTTTAAGCGCTAAAGTATTTTTGCTTTGTTTTAAAAGTTTTGATTCTTCTTCAGATAAAATCATTGGCTCTATTATCTGTTCAGCTTTTTTCATCTTATACCCATAAACTTCATTTATTATATTGTATAAAGAGTTTCTTTCTTTCAAATCGTTTTCCAGGTTATTGCAAATACTTTTAGGTATATAACTTATTTCAATTCCAAAAGGTTCGTTTTCAATATACCTTAACCTTTCAACTCTATATACCTTTTCATTTTCATTATTTATCTTTAAAACTTGTCTTATATACTCATCCTTTTCATTTTCCTCAAATGATAAAATATCAGTTTTTATATCCATCCCCTTATTCTTCATAACCTCGGTAAATCCTTGCATACTAGAAAATCTATTTTTTTCTTTTTGGGCAGAAACGAATGTTCCTTTTCCTTGAACTCTATATAAAAATCCTTCATTTACCAAATTAACTATAGCTTTGTTTACTGTCATTCTACTTACATTTTGAATATTACAAAGTTCTCTTTCTGGAATTATAGAATCCCCTGGTTTAA
The DNA here is from genome assembly GCF_032465715.1 of Paraclostridium sp. MRS3W1. Classification (NCBI taxonomy): domain Bacteria; kingdom Bacillati; phylum Bacillota; class Clostridia; order Peptostreptococcales; family Peptostreptococcaceae; genus Paraclostridium; species Paraclostridium sp. MRS3W1. Next base: position 8,029 of record NZ_JAWDJM010000105.1, read on the forward strand.
GGTCACCTGAATTAATCATTTCCCTTATTATTTTCATAAGTTGTATATGCAAAGGGATATCAATATTCTTATTTACTAGCTTCATATAAACCACCACTCTTTTTTATATGGTATATACCAATTTTGGTATATACCAATTTTGGTATATACCAATTATACTATTTTTATTCTAGAACTTCAATAGAATATACATTTTCTTTTTTTAATTTAGTTATTTTATATTTTATTTATAAGATACCCATAAATATGGTATTATAATAGAATATGTAATTTTTAATATAAAATTAAAGAGGTGAACGTACTTGATAAAAATAGGTGATTTCAACAAATTAAAAATAGCTAGAAAAGCTGATTTCGGTTTTTTCCTAGACGCGCAAACAGGAAATACTTCAGATGATATTTTCATGCATAGAAAATTTACAAATTATGAGGCTTTAATTCCTGGTGATGAAGTAAATGTATTCGTATATAGAGATTCTAAAGATAAATTAGCTGCTACTTTAAACCCACCATTAGCTAAAGTTGGGGAAATAGGTTACTTTGAAGTTGTAGATGCTACTAAAATAGGTTACTTTATTAATATTGGACTTGAAAAAGATATTTTAGTTCCTTTTAGTTCAAAGCATTATGATCTAAAAAAAGGTGATAAATATTTATTTTATATATACTTAGATAAAACTGAAAGAATAGCTGCTACTACTAGAATAGAAGGTTACTTATCTACTGACTCTGAGTATAAAGTAGGAGATAATGTTACAGGTGTTGTTTATGGATTCCAAACTAACGATAGTGCGATGGTTTGTGTTGATAATAAATTTGAAGGAGTTATACTTCATAACGAATACTTTACAAAACTTAACATCGGAGACAAATTAAATTTAAATGTTATAAAAGTATACGAGGACGGTAAACTAGGTCTTACTCCAAGACAAGGTAGAGAGCAAGAATTAAATGAGTTAGAAAGTAAAATCATAAACCATCTAAATAATGCTTCTAGAGGGTTCATGCCTTTAAATGATAAATCTGATCCAGCTGATATCGCATCGGTATTTGGTTGTAGTAAGAAAAACTTCAAACGTACACTTGGAGTTCTTATGAAAAAAGGGTTAATATCTCAAGATGAAGAAGGAACTCGTCTAAAATAAAAAAAGAGTATGGATACCCATACTCTTTTTTTATTTTTCCTTTGTATCTTTAATTTCACCAGTATATATATCTATTTTGTGAGTTCCCATATCTTGTTCGTGATAATGAACCTCTCCTTCATCATCTTTTTCTTCTATAGATACATTAACTTTAACTTCATAGTTATTACCCACTTGCTTTATATCGTCTTCCGTATTAGACACCCCATCTCCATATGTAGCCTTCAATACCTTTAGTGCATTTTCTTTTGAGATTGGTTCTATCTTATTTTTATCTTTATTTTCAGATACTTCAATTTGATCTTCCTTTGAATTTAAAGGATTTTTTCTATTTTCAAAAACAACTGAAACTAGCACACCAACTATTAATATGCTGATTATTCCTATTATAATATTTTTTTTACTCATATAAATTCTCCATACTATATTTTTATATAATTTAACTTTTTATTAAAATATAGTATACCATATATTTTAAATATAAAAAAAGGGCACTATTTAGTACCCTTTTTATCCTATCCCCCCGAAACAGTTCTACTTATTAAATTGTGGTAAATAATCTTTGTGAGCTTCCATCATTTCATCTAATATAATTTTAGCTAAATCATCAGAAGGTATTAATGGATTTATACATAGTGCTAGATATGCTGCATTGTAATCTCCATATACAGCAGCTTTTGCTGCCAACATTTCAAATGATTTTATTTGGCTTACTAATCCATCTACAGCATCTGGTAAATATCCTATAGATAATGGTTTAGGCCCATTTTTTGTTATAACACTACTTACCTCAACAGCTTGATTGTCTTTAAAGTTTCTTATAGCCCCATTATTAATTGTATTAACTACTTGAATATCTCTTTTATCATTATATATAGAACTTATTAAATTACACGCTGCATCACTATAATAAGCTCCTCCTCTTTTTTCTAATTGAGGTGGTTTTATATCTAGATTTTCATCTTTATATAATTCAAATAATTGATCTTCTAGCTCTTTAACAACCTGCCCTCTAGCTTTCCCTTTGGCGAATTCACTTAATTCTTCTTCTAGCATTTCTTTAGTTTTGTAATAGTATCTATGGTATGGGCAAGGAACTAATCCTAAGTTTTTAACGAAATCTGCATTAAACTCTATAGCTTTTATATTTTGCATTGTTAATTTTGAGTGTACAAATTTATCTATAGCTTCATCTGTAACATCCTCTCCATCTAAAGATACATTAAGCCCATAAACCATATGGTTAAGTCCAGCAAAATCCATTTGAATTCTTTCATTTTCAACTTCAAATAGCTTAGCTATTCCATTTCTCATTCCTATAGGAACATTACATAATCCTATATAGTTTTTAAAATCAGTATATCTAAATACAGCTTCTGTTATTACACCTGTAGGATTTGTAAAGTTTATTATCCATGCGTTAGGACATAATTCTTCAACATCTTTTATTATATCAAGAACAACAGGTACAGTTCTTAATGCTTTAAAAAGCCCTCCTGCTCCATTAGTCTCTTGACCTATTACTCCATGTGATAAAGGTATACTTTCATCTTTTATTCTAGCCTCTAATAATCCTACCCTTAATTGTGTAGTAACAAAATCTGCACCCTTTAATGCTTCTCTTCTATCTAAAGTTAGATGTATTTCCATATCTATTCCAGCTTTTTTAACCATTCTTTTAGCTAGATTTCCAACTATTTCTAACTTCTGCTTACCTTCTTCTATATCAACCAGCCACAATTCTTTCACTGGCAACTCTTTGCATCTTTTTATAAACCCTTCTACAAGTTCCGGAGTATAACTTGATCCTCCACCTATAGTTACTATCTTTAGTCCTTTTTTCATAGTCATATCTCCTATCGTTATTTCTAAAATTCTAAATCGTCAAAACTGAAATCGTCATCATTTCCTTGATCTGTAGCTAAAGTAGCTTTTCTTTTGTCTATTTTCTCTGCTGCTATTACAAATGGTATATATATAACTATTGATATCAATAGGTTAACTGCTGCTAATGCTGCTCCAGTCCAGTGACCAGTTGCTAAAAATCCTCCTAATATAGGTGGTGTTACCCAAGGTATTTTAGCTGCAATTACAGGCATTACCAATCCCATATCTATTGCCAAATATGCAACTGCTGAACATACAACAGGAGCTAAAACGAAAGGTATCATATATATTGGGTTTAATACTATTGGTAATCCAAATATTACAGGTTCACTTATATTGAATACCGACGGCGCTAATCCTAAAGCTATCATGTCCTTACGTCTTCTTCCAGCTATTATTAAAGCTATTATTAATCCAAGAATCATACCTGATCCACCTAAGTATACAAATGCATCAAGGAATGCTCCTGCTAAAGTATGGAATCCTTCAGTAGCTCCTGCTTGAGCTAATGCTGCATTTTCTGCTCCTAAATCCATCAATAATGTTTCTGTTATAGGCATCGCTATATTTGCCCCATGAAGACCTATAGTCCATAATGCATGTATAAAGAAAGTAATTAACATAGTTGAACCTAATGAGTCTGCTGCTCCTTTTAACGGTGCTGCTAGATAAGTATTTAATAAATCATTTAAGAATAATCCGCCTGATAATGATTTAATTAATAATCCAATTGCTCCAAATATAGCTATAGTTAACATACCTGGTATTAACTTAGCAAAAGATCTTGCTACTGCCGGTGGTACTCCATCTGGCATTCTTATATTTATTTTCTTAATCCTAGATAACTTAACAAATATTTCAGTTGCTAGTAATCCTATTACTATCGCTGTAAATAATGCAGAGTTTGAAATATATCCACTTGGGACAAATCCCCATCCGCTAACTTTATCTCCTGCTTCAGTAACTATGTTAGCTACTTGAGGTGACATTACAAAGAATATACTAAGAGCTATAAGTCCTGCTTGTAAACCATCTTCATCATATGATTTTGCAAGATTATAAGCTACTCCTACAACTAAGAATAACGCCATAGTTGCAATTGATCCCCACCATAAATCTCCACCTAATGTAGTCCAAGTCTCTCCAAAAGTGTTTTTCATAAAATTTTGATAAGCTGGTATAGGTAAATTATTTACTAGCGTTGCTAATGCTCCTATCATAGTTATTGGTATCATTGCTACGAATCCATCTCTTACAGCTACTAAATGCCTTTGTGCTCCTAGCTTTCCAGCTACTGGGATAATATACTTATCCATAAACTTCATTATCGCTCCCATAATAATCCTCCCTTTAATTTTTAGAAATCGTTTTCTTAAAACTCACATTAATCCTTATTAGCTAAATAAAAATGTTTATAAATACATAGTTTATATAAACTTATGATTCATAAAGTTTATATATTCTTTTTATTGTTATATATATTATATTTTAAATGTATATACATTTCAAGTCTTTTGTAAAAAACATTTTCCCTTTTTAATTTTTTCACTTTATTAAAATTCCCTCAATCAAAAAAAAACTGCATCTGACTATTCAGATACAGCGCTTAAAGTTAGTGTATACCCATAATGATACGTATGTGAGTATTCAAAAACATCACTATTGTGTAATTTACAAACCTGACTTATATATAATAAAGCTTCTGGTTTTGTTAAGTCTAGTAAATTAGCTAACTCATCATTTGCTAAAACTGAACTTACTTCTCGTTCAGATATAGCTATCTTATATCCGCAAACTTCTTCAACATAGTTATATAAAGATCCTTCACAATGAGATTTTTTTAAATTTGGAAATAATTTTACAGGCATATACGTCTCCATATATGATATTTTCTTATCATTAGCTAAACGTATTCTTTTGATTTCCCATACATTTTCTTTTTCAGTAAGATTTAATTTATTCATAAGCTCTTCATCAGCTTCAATAACATTTAGCTCCTCCAATATATTGGAAACTTTGTACCCCTTATTTTCCATCTCTTCCGTGAAACCGCTTACCGCAGATATATTGTCATATACTTTATTTGCTAAAACAATACTACCTACGCCTCTTTGCCTAGTTATATATCCATCTTTAACTAAATTATTTAATGCTGATCTTACAGTCATTCTAGTTACATTAAATTCTTCACTTAATTGTTTTTCAGAGGGTATTAATTCTCCTTGCTTTAAAGTCTTTGACTGTATTAAATTTTTAATGTGACTTTCTATTTGTTTATAAATAGGTTCATTCATATTTATTTCCCCTTTTGTAGTTAAATTGTATATATATTTACTTTTAATATTTATACATTTAATTATAGACTATATTAAAATTTTTTTCTATCTCTACATATATTTAATTATAAAAGGATGAATACATAAGCTTTCACTTATACATCCATCCTTTTGTCTCATCTATTTTGATATAATAATTTTATATTCTAGCTACGCCAGTTTTTATAGCCGCTTCTTTTATAGCTTCTGCTACATTTTTAGCTACATCTCTATCAAAAGATTTAGGTAATATATTATCAGGGTTTAAGTCTTCTATTTTTATAGAATTTGCAATTGCATTAGCTGCTGCTATTTTCATTTCTTCATTTATTTCAGTAGCCCTTACATCTAATGCACCTCTGAATATACCTGGGAATGCAAGCACATTATTTACTTGATTTGGAAAATCACTTCTTCCTGTTCCAACTATGTAAGCCCCACCCTCTTTTGCTTGGTCTGGCATTATCTCTGGAGTTGGATTTGCCATTGCTAATATTATAGATTTCTCATTCATAGTAGCTACCATTTCTTTTGTTACACAGTTAGGTCCTGAAACTCCTATAAATACATCTTTATTTTTTATTACATCAGCTAATAATCCTTTTTCGTTATGGATATTAGTAACCTTTAACATTTCTTCTTGAGCCCAGTTTAAATCATCCATACCTTCTTCTAAAGCTCCATTTAATCCACATAACACAATATTTTTGACTCCCATGCTGATTAACATTTTAGCTATTGCTAATCCAGCTGCTCCAGGTCCATTTATAACAATTTCTAGATCTTCTATTTTTTTATTTATTAATTTTAATGAGTTTATTATAGCCGCAGATAAAACTATAGCTGTTCCATGTTGATCATCATGAAAAACTGGTATGTTTAACTCTTTTTTTAATTTTTCTTCTATTTCAAAACATCTTGGAGCACTTATATCTTCTAAGTTAATTCCTCCAAATACAGGTTCCATTAATTTTACAGTATTTACTATTTCCTCTACATCATTCGTCTTTAAACATATTGGAAATGCATCTACATTTGCGAATTCCTTAAATAGTATTGCTTTTCCTTCCATTACTGGTATTGATGCACTAGCTCCTATATTACCTAAACCTAATACAGCACTTCCATCACTAACTACACCAACCATATTTCCTTTTGATGTATATTTATATGCTAAATCTTCATCTTTAGATATTTCCACACACGGAGCTGCAACTCCTGGAGTATATGCAATAGATAAATCATCTTTATCTTCAACTTTAACCTTACTACAAACAGTTATTTTTCCTTTATTCTTTTCATGCATTTCTAATGCTAACTCTGAGTAATTTTTAGTCATAACCTAACCTCTTTCATATTTTGATTTATAGTTATTTATTCATTTCATAAATGTTATTGCCATAACAATCGATTGCAACTACTGCAAATAAGTCCTCAACCTCTAATCTTCTTACAGCTTCTGCTCCTAAATCATCATAAGCTATAACTTCAGCCTTTTTAATAGAGTTTGATATATATGCACCTGCGCCACCTATAGCAGCTAAATATGCACATACATTTTTTTTCATCGAATCGATAACTACATCGTTTCTCTTTCCTTTACCTATCATTAACTTTAATCCTCTATCTAATAAAGGAGCTGTTAAGTCATCCATTCTATAACTTGTCGTAGGTCCAGCAGCACCTATTACTTCTCCATCTTTATGGGGTGTTGGTCCTACATAATATATAGCTTGCCCTTCTACGTTAAAAGGCAATTTTTCACCTTCTTTTATAGAATTAACCATCCTTTGATGAGCTGCGTCTCTAGCTGTATAAATTACACCACTTATACTTACCATTTCTCCACACTTTAGCTCTTTTATTGTTTCATTATCTATGGGAAGAGTTATTTTTTTCATATTTATCCCCCTTTATATTATAGCCTTTTTATGTCTTGCCGCATGACAGTTTATATTTACTACTACAGGAAGCCCAGCTATATGAGTTGGAAATGTCTCTATGTTAACTGCAAGCGCAGTTGTATTTCCACCTAATCCTTGAGGCCCTATTCCTAAGTTATTTATTTCTTTTAATATTTGTACTTCTAAATTTTTTATATTTTCATCTTTATTATGTTCTCCTATATCCCTTAATAAAGATTTTTTTGCTATCTGTGCACATTTTTCAATAGTTCCTCCAATTCCAACACCAACAACTATAGGTGGACATGGATTTGGACCAGCTTCTTTAACTGTATCTATAATAAAGTTTTGTATTCCTTTTATACCATCAGATGGCTTTAACATTTTCATCTTGCTCATATTTTCACTACCAAATCCCTTTGGTGCAAACTCTATAGTTATTTTATCACCCTCAACTATATCGTAATGAATTATTGCAGGTGTATTATCTTGTGTATTTTTTCTATCTATTGGAGTTACAACTGATTTTCTTAAAAAGCCATCTTCATAACCTTGCTTTACACCTTCATTTATTGCATAGCTTATATTTTTACCTTCTACGTGTACATCTTGACCGATACTTACAAAAAATACAGCCATTCCAGTATCTTGACATATAGGCATTTGTTTTTCTTTTGCAATTTCACAATTTTTTATTAATATATTTAATATATTTTTTCCTAGTTCGCTATTTTCTTTTTCTTTGTTTTCTTTTAAAGATTCTACAACATCTTCTCCTAGGTATATATTTGCTTTTATACACATATCTCTTACAATCTCTGTAATTTGTGATGACTTTATAATTCTCACGAACTTATCCCCCATTTTCAAGTTTAATATTCGACTATATATAAAACTTTATCATTTTTTAATTATTTTAACAATAACAAAATTCGTTTAATCCTTTCTTTACATTATATTTTATTCAAAAAAAACAAAAGCACATACTGTCCGAAAGTATATGCTTTAATGGGGGATATATGAGTTTTATGGTTGTAAGAGATATCTTAAAGTTTTGGGGGAGATTAATTATCTCTTATATTTTAATTATTTACCATTTTTTGAATTATATACATTTTATTTAAATATTTTCAATTTATTTTTAATAACCTTATTCATTCTCGCATTATCCTCTATATAATAATTATAGGGGGTGATATATTGAACTTTAATAATATATTTATTCAAATAACCGTTTTATTTTTGCTTATTTTAGTTGGATACATATCTAGCTTTAAGGGGTTAATAGATAAACATACCACATCTGGACTTACGAAACTAATAATGGGGTTGTTTTTACCGTCTATGATAATTAGCGCTATGCAAATGGAATTTAACCCTAGTTTATTAGGCGATATTATATCTTTAATAATAATTTCAATATTAATGTACTCTACAACTATATTGATAGCTTTTTTATTTAAATTTTTTATAAAAGGCGATAAAGATTGCGGTCTTTATCAATATATAATTGTTTTCTCTAACGTTGGGTTCATGGGGTATCCAGTTATCGAAGCTGTTTTAGGAAAAGAAGCTATATTTTTTACAGCAATTTTTAACCTTCCTTTTAATTTTTTCGTATTTACAGTTGGAACTTATTTGTTAAATAAACATAATAGTGAATATAAATTTTCAATTAAATCTATTATAAGTCCTCCAATTATAGGGGTCTTAACTGGACTTTCATTATTCCTTTTAAGAATTAAACTTCCACTTCCAATATTTAATACTTTAAATATGCTTGGAAGTATAACAACACCTTTATCAATGATTGTTATAGGAAGCTTACTAGCTAATTCTCCTATTAAAGAAACTTTTATAAATAAAAATTTATATATAGTATCCTTTATAAGACTTTTAGTTGTTCCATCTGTTGTTTATTTTCTATTAAGCTTCTATATTAAAAACCCGTTATTATTAGGTGTGCCTGTAGTTATATCTGCAATGCCAGCAGCGTCAAATACAGCAATCATGGCAAAAAGCTATGATGCAAATGATCAACTTGCATCTCAAGCTGTATTTTTAACTACGTTAATATCTATAGTTACAATTCCTATTATAAGCATAGTTTTACTTAGTTAAAAAATTTACTCACTTAAGTTATTAAGCACAAAAATAGTTGTCTATTATTTTAGACAACTATTTTTTAGATATATATTTATTATCTTTTATATAATATCTCCATAAATAATCTTTAGCTTCTTGAGCATAATCGATATTTACACGTTTACTTTCAACAATTTCAAAATTTTCTTCCTTACCATTATCAATAGAATCTTTTACCGAAAGCTCATTACCTAATACGCTTTTAAAATTTAAACCTTTTTCAATTTTAAGAGCTTTGCATAATTTTCCTGGTCCATTGGTAATGTTTTTCTTTTGATATGTAGTTAATTCTTCATATACTTTATCATATCTATTTATTGAAATATCATCAATTCCTTTAATAGGCTCTACCGCTCTTATAAGTACGCACTGAGGTGTATCTTTGATATTTGCAGAAATATTTAAACAGTAATACATTCCGTATATTAAATAAACATATATGGTTCCTCCGTCTTCATATAACGGAGCTGTTCTATCTGTCCTTCTATCCCCATATACATGAGCAGCCTTATCCGTTATTCCCATATAAGCTTCAGTTTCAACTATTTTAACTATAATTTCTTTATCATCATATTTTCTCACTAAATACTTTCCAAGTAATTGTTTCGATAAAGCAATTGCATCTTGCCTGAAAAAATCTACATTCATTTAATCCCAACTTTCTTTTTTTAACTTACTTATATTATATCTTCAAATTTACTATTTATAACTTTTTGTAAGTCAAATGGATTTAGTTCTATTTGATATCCTATTTTACCAGCACTCACTATAATATTTTCTAAATCTTTTCCTGTTTCATTTATAAAAGTTTTATATAGTTTTTTCATTCCTACAGGAGAACATCCACCTCTTATATATCCAGTAAGTTTGTTTATATCACTTACATGTATCATCTCTACCTTTTTTTCTCCTGCTACTTTTGCAGCCTTTTTTAAATCTAAATTTTCATTAACAGGTATCACATATACATATAACTCTTTACTAGTTCCTTGTGTAACCAAAGTTTTATATACTTCACTTACATCTCTTCCAATCTTATTTGCTACAGATATTCCATCCACATGATCATCTGAAACATCATATGAAAGCATATTATATTTTACTTTTTTAGAATCTAAAATTCTCATTGCGTTAGTTTTTACTTTTGTTTTAGCCATAAAAAATCACACTCCCTAAAATAACTTATATATTAAATTTAACATATATTTCTTATCAATCACACCTCTTAGATTTCATAAAACCTTTATACCAACTGATTTTATCATCAATTTTATCTAGATGTTTTTGTAATAGCTCAAACTCTTTTAATATGTGTTCCCTATGCGAGTTAAAAATGTCCAACCTCTCTTCTAATGTTTCATCTCCTTGTGAACAAAGTTTAAAATAAGATTTTATATCTTTTATGGACATTCCCGTAGCTTTAAGGCAACACACCATTTCAATTTGGTCTAAATCTTCATCTGTAAAATAACGTATCCCATTTTTATTTCTATGAGGTGAAATTATATTTTCTTTTTCATAGTAGCGAATTGTATGCTGAGTTAAATTAAATTTTTTAGCTACCTCTGAAATTGTATAATTCATTCTTCATCCTCCTATAATTTATTTAGCTATACATTACTTCTTATAAAAATAATTGTCAATATTTAAAACAAAAGCTATTGACTTAGAGTTAACTCTAAGTATTAATATTAGCTTAAGAAAATTCTATTAAATAACTACCCGATTTAAATAAGTATAAAAATTTAGGAGGAATTGAGTTTGTTAAACTTTGATTATCAAAACAGAACTAGAATAATTTTCGGAAAAAATGAACATAGAAATATAGGAAAGTTAATAAAACCTTATGCCAATAAAGTTTTATTCCACTTTGGAGGTCAAAGCATAAAAAAAAGCGGAGTATATGAAGATGTAATAAATTCACTTTTAGAAAACCAAATAGACTTTGTTGAACTCGGAGGAGTAAAACCAAATCCTCGTTTATCTCTTGTTAACGAGGGAATTGAACTGTGCAGAAAGGAAAAAGTAGACTTTATCTTAGCTGTAGGTGGAGGAAGTGTAATAGATTCTGCTAAAGCTATAGCAATCGGAGTTCCTTACAACGGAGATGTTTGGGATTTCTACTGCAAAGATATAGAAATTAAAGAAGCTATTCCAGTTGCAACTATTCTAACTATCCCAGCAGCCGGAAGTGAATCTAGTACTGGAACAGTTATTACAAATGAAGAAAAACAACTAAAATTATCTTGTGGCTGCGAATTGCTTAGACCTTTATTAAGCATCATTAATCCAGAACTTTATTTCACATTACCAAAAAATCAAATTGCCAATGGACTTAGTGATATGATGAGTCATATAATGGAACGTTACTTTACTAATACGTCTAATACAGATTTAATTGATGGTTTATGTGAAAGCACATTAAAAACTATAATGAGAAATGGTTTAATCATTATAAACGATAATAAAAACTATGATGCTTGGGCTGAAATAGCTTTATCTGGAAATATTGCTCATAACGGGTTACTTGGTTTAGGAAGAGAACAAGATTGGGCTTCTCATAAAATAGAACATGAGCTTAGCGCTATATATGATGTTGCACATGGAGCAGGACTTTCTGTCATAACCCCTGCCTGGATGAAGTATGTATATAAAGAAAACCCACCTATGTTTGAGCAATTTGCTATAAATGTTATGGGTGTTGAAAGTACATCTAAATCTCAAGAAGAGATCATAAATGAGGGAATTGAAAAATTAAAATCATTCTATAAAAAACTTGAATTACCTACTACTTTAAAAGAACTTAATATCAACGAGTCTAATTTAGAGTTAATGGCAAAAAAATCTACTAACTTTAAAGATGGTAAAGAAATTCTTATTGGTGGACTAAAAAAACTTAACTGGGAAGATGTTCTAGCTATATATAATTTAGCCTTATAAGCATATATTGTTATTCTATTAAAAATACCCATAATAATTCTATATAGAATTATTATGGGTATTTACATTTTATTGTAATCTTATTAACTTGTTTTTACTATACAAATGGATTATAGAATCTATTTCCATTTTTAAATGTAATATATAAAGACCCAAATAATATTACTATAGCTAATAATATCGCTACGTAATCACTAGTTCTAAACTTTCTTGCATTATACCAAGTACGTTTTCTTTTATTTCCAAATCCTCTAAGTTCCATAGCACAACTTATAACTTCTATCCTCTCTAAACTTGAAAATATTAATGGCATAAGTATAGATGAAATATTTTTTATACGCTTCCCTAGCTTTTCTTTTTTAGACATATCTATTCCTCTAGCTTGTTGTGCATATGATATATCATGATAATCTCTTTGTATATCTGGTATATATCTTAAAGCTATAGCAACAGAATATGCAATTTTATAATTTATACCAAGCTTATTTAATGATGCTGCAAATTCACTTGGGTCAGTCGTAACTATAAATAGTAATGCCATAGGTATAGTTGCAAATATTTTTAAATTAAAATTTAATTGATAAAATAACTGCTCAGCTGTTACTGTATATGGTCCTATTAATTTAATTAAGTCCGTTCTTGTTCCATATATTTCAACACCTTGATACGGTCCTAATATAAATATGGCAATATTATTTAACACCATAAAGAATAAAATGAAATATATAACAAAAGCTACATCTTTAAATTTAACTTTTGATATTTTAAATATTATTAAACTTAATACTAACATTCCTACAAGAACTCTAGTATCATAAGTTATCATAGAAGCTATTGACCAAGCCATGAAAAATATTAATTTTGTAGCACCTGTTAAATTATGGATAGGCGAATCTTCTTTTATATATGATAGCATTGTTGTTTTCATACTCTTCTAATCCTCCTATCATAATCAATAAATTTATTAACAAACTTTCTTGGGTCACTTACCCCACATTTTATAGCTAACTCATAAACAGATGTTTCTTTTAGGTTTGCATGATTTATAACTGCACTATTAGTTAAAACATTAGCTGCTGTATCGTCATCTAGTTTAATACCATCTGCTATAACTATCGCTCTATTTGTATATTCAAGCATTAAATGCATATCATGAGTTATCATTATTATAGTTACACCTTTTCTATTTAAATCTGCTAAAAATTCCATTATCTCATTATAATGTTTAAAATCTTGTCCTGCTGTAGGCTCATCTAAAATTATTATTTCTGGATTTAAAACTAATATAGAAGCTATAGTTACACGTTTTTTCTGTCCATAACTAAGTGCTGATATAGGCCAATTTCTATACTCATATAATCCACAAACTTTTAATGTTTCATATACTTTTTCCTTTATTGTTTCTTCATCAATACCTCTAAATCTAAGCCCTAATGCAACTTCATCAAAGATCATAGTCTTAGAAATCATTTGATTAGGATTTTGCATTACAATTCCTATTTTTTCCGCACGCTCTTTTATAGAATCATCTATTATATCTCTATTATTTAAAAGTATTTGTCCACTTGTTGGTTTATAAAAGCCACATACTAATTTAGATATAGTAGATTTTCCTGCCCCATTTTTTCCTACTATACTAACCATTTCACCTTTATTTATTTTAAATGATATATCTTTTAATATAGGCTTATTTTTTTCATATTTAAATGATACATTTTTTAATTCAAGTAATACATCATCATTGATTTGTTCTTCATGTATATTACTATTACTATCCCATTTCTTTAAACAATCGCTACATTTGTTTATATCTATAGTATTTATATGTCCAGGTTTCATATCAGGATTTATATCTACCCCTGCATATTTAAGAGCTGTAACATATAATGGTTCTCTTATTCCGTTTTCAATTAAAATATCTGAAGATATCAGCTCATCAGCATTCATATCTGCAACTATTTCACCTTCACTCATAACTATAATTCTATCAACATCACAATGAAGAACATCTTCTAATCTGTGCTCTATTATAAGAATTGTTTTATTTGTTTCACTTTTTATTCTATCTATAAGTTCTATTGCACTTTTCCCTGTAGCTGGGTCTAAACTAGCTAAAGGTTCATCAAATAACAATATATCTACATCATCAACAGTAACTCCTGCTAATGTAACTCTCTGCTTTTGTCCTCCTGATAAACTATAAGGAGCTGAATCAAGTTGTTTATCTATTCCTACTAATTTCGAAACTTTTTGCACCATAGATTTCATTTTACTTTGAGAGGTACAGTCATTTTCTAACTTAAATGCTATATCCTCAGCAACTGTTAATCCTATAAATTGGCTATCAGGATCTTGGAGTACAGTTCCTACTATTTTAGATATTTCAAATATTCCCATATCTTTAGTTTCTTTCCCCATTATTTTCAAGCTACCCGTACTATTTCCTTGATAATAAAAAGGTGTAAGACCATTTATACAATGAGCTAAAGTACTTTTTCCAGAACCTGACGGACCTACTACTAATACCTTCTCTCCTTCATAAATTGTAAGATTGATATTTTTTAATGTAGGTTTAGCTTGAACTCTATATTTAAAAGTAAAATCTTTAAATTCTATTATTTTCTTTTTCATACGAATCTCCTTTTATAGTTCTTTATCTAAACTTCCCGTTGGTATCTTAGTCTTAGCATAACTTTTTATTATGGCAGTTCCTAAAACAGCTACTGTAATTATATTGCCTATTCCTCCTAAAACACCTTGTAAATATACTTTAGATGCAGGTTCTGCATAAATAAATATATCTAGAGTTGGAGCCACTACAAACCATGCAAGGGCATTTGCTATTATCTGAGTAATATTAAAAATTATTATTTCTTTTTTATTAAACTCTCCGCCACTTATATTAATTTTTTTAGATATAAGACCAATTACTAAACCAACTACAGCTGATGCTATAACCCAACTAAACCATGGTGAACCATAAAATATAGAATCCTTTAAACAGTGCCCTATAAAACCTATTAAAAATCCTGCAAGTGGACCATACATAAGAGCCATTAATGCTAAAAATGCATATGCAGTTTCTATATTAGTATTTGGAATTCCTGTTGGTATAGATCCAAAACGTCCTAATATCATAAATACTGCAGACCCTATCCCTATAGCAACTATAGTTTTTATAGTAAGCTTATTTCCCATACATCTTTCCTCCTTTTCTATTTTATTTTGGATAATTTATAAATATTTAAAGCAAGTATTATTCTAAATTTTAATAAGCACAAGACTTGCTAAATCCTTATATTTTAAATTTTGTCATAACTTTTATTATAAATATTTTATCGAAAAATGTCAATTTGCATCAATTTAAATTATAATAAAAAGCCCATTTAAAAAATGGGCTTTTTTATGTTTATCTTTTCTTTCTTTTTATCTTATTAGTTTTACTGTTTCTTTCGTTTTTTTCATTTCTATTATTTCTAGAGTTATTATCTCTAGAGTCTTTATTTCCGCGTTTTCCTCGACTATCGTCTTTTTTATTTCCTCTTGATGAAGATTTAGATGAAGAGTTTTTAGTTTTGCTTTTATTGTTATAATTTCTAGGGTGTTCACCTCTAGGTTTTATTAAACATCTTGGACCAAATCCTATTAAATCTTCTCTTCCAGCTTCAACTAATGCTGCATGAACTAATTCATAGTTTCTTGGAGCTCTATATTGAAGCAATGCTCTTTGCATAGCTTTTTCATGTTTAGACTTTGGAACATATACAGGTTTCATAGTTAACGGGTCTATACCTGTATAGAACATTGTAGTTGATAAAGTTCCTGGTGTTGGATAAAAATCTTGAACTTGTTCTGGTTGATATTTAGTGTCTCTTAAATATTCAGCTAATTCTATTGCTGAGTTCAAAGTAGAACCTGGATGCGAAGACATTAAATACGGTATAATATATTGTTTTTTCCCAACTTTTTCACTTAACCTAAAGAATTTATCTCTAAATTTATCATAAGTGTTACCTGCTGGCTTTTGCATATGATCTAAAACTTCTTCAGCTATATGCTCTGGTGCAACTTTTAATTGTCCACTTACATGATGTTCAACAAGTTCTTTAAAGAACTTATCATTTTTATCTGCCATTACATAGTCATATCTTATTCCTGAACGTACAAACACCTTTTTAACTTTAGGTAAACTTCTTACTTTTCTTAAAAGTTCTAAGAAATCTGTGTGATCAACCTTTAAGTTTTTGCATGGTTCTGGGTGTAGACATTGTTTATTTTTACAAGCACCTTTAGTTATTTGCTTTTTACAAGCTGCATCTCTAAAGTTTGCTGTTGGTCCACCAACATCGTGTATATATCCTTTAAAATCATCTAGTTCAGTTATATATTTAGCTTCATCTAATATAGATTCATGGCTTCTACTTTGTACAGCTCTTCCTTGATGGAATGTTATAGCACAGAAAGAACAACTTCCAAAGCATCCTCTAGAACTTACGATTCCAAATTTAACTTCTTCTATTGCTGGTATTCCACCCATAGCTTTATAAATAGGATGATAATCCTTAGCATAAGGAAGTGCATAAACTGCATCTAGCTCTTCTCTATTTAATGGTTTTTCAGGTTTGTTTTGAACTAAATACTTATCTCCATGTCTTTGTATTATAACCTTACCTCTATATGGGTCTTGTTCGTCATACTGAATTTTAAATGCTTTAGCATATTCTTCTTTACTTGAAGAAACATCTTTAAATGATGGTATCTCTACATAATCATCATATATTTCATCTTTGCTATCTGCTATATAACAAGTCCCATTTACATGTCTTATATACTTTGGTTCAAAACCATCATTTAATGCATTTGCAACTTCTACGATTTGTTTTTCACTCATACCGTAAACTAACAAATCAGCTTGACTATCTATAAGCATAGATTTTCTTACTCTATCACTCCAATAATCATAATGCGCAAATCTTCTTAAACTAGCTTCAATTCCACCTATTATTATTTTCGCATCTTTATATGCTTCTCTTATTTTATTACAGTAAACTATAACAGCTCTATCCGGTCTAAGCCCCATTTTAGCTCCTGGAGAATACATATCTTTATCTCTATGTTTTTTACTTACTGAGTAATGATTTACCATAGAGTCCATATTTCCAGAGTTAACTAAAAATCCTAGTCTAGGCTCTCCTAATTTCATAAAGTCTTCTGTTGTTTTCCAATCTGGTTGTGCTATTATTCCAACTTTAAATCCTGCGTTTTCTAAAACTCTAGATATTATAGCTGTACCAAAACTATGATGGTCTACGTAAGCATCTCCTGTTACTAATACGAAGTCTACCTGTTCCCATCCTCTATCTACCATATCTTGTTTGCATATTGGTAAAAATTTATTTGTCATTTAATCACCTACTTATATGTCATTTATATTTATTATTAACTACTTTTATTAACTCGAATCAAATTTTCTTCCTAAGTTTCTATTATACCATTAACTTAGCTAGTATTTGTATGATTTTTTATTTCCATCAAAAATTTGCTTTTACTTGTGTAATACAACTAAGAAATGAATACAGTTTTTTAGTTAAATATATAAAGGTGCTAGTTATATAACTAGCACCTTTATATATTATTTTACATTTATGTTCATTTGCTCATTCTATAGAATTTATAATTATCAAAACCATATTTATTCTATAGACTACCTCTAATTTGGTATACTACGATTTTATAGTTATTATCGCACATAGTTAAATTTTCAAGTCTATAATTATAAATTCATACCAAATTGCACTTAATATTAAATTATACTTCTCAGTTTAAATAAGTTGTTTCATTTTAATTAAATTATTCATCACTTTCTTCTTTAATAAATTCAATTGTGTTTGCTACAGCATTAATTGAAAAACATTTATATAAGTTAAAAATAAAACTTTTTATCTCTAAAAACGCATATATGTTAAATAAAGTATAAATAAAAATCAATATAGTTGCTATAAAGTTATTAATACTATTGTCAAAATATATTATATGCCAATCAGGTGGTATAGTTTTTAATATAATTATTAGAATATAATTTATCACTATAATTAATAAATATACTATGGTTGTGTTAAAAAAGCTCAAATTATATGAATGAAATTGACTTTTATCCGAATCATTATTCAATAAGAACTCCTTCAATGTAGCCCCTTGTGCAAGTGCCTGAAAAATAGTATATCCCATAATTACTGCCCCAAACATAACTAGCGCAATTGTGTTTGAGGATTCCACAAGTAATAAAAACTTTGAAACTGTATCTTCCGAATATCCAATTCTAATTAAAGCTACTACTAGTATTAACATAGTCAACAAAATAGATATAAATATATTTTTTCGTTTTAAAGAATACTTAAATGATTTTAAAAATATATGCATAAAATCATCTTTTTCGATTTCATCTAATACATTAGAAGCATTTTTTTTAATTTTATCAATATCATCATATCTCATATTTTTAGTCCTTTATAATAAGCTAGCAATATTTTTTATTTTATTAAGAGCTTTAATATAAATATTCTTATTTTCTTCACTATATTCTTTTAATTCCTCTTTATCGTCAAGTTTATCTACAACATCGAGTATATTATCTGGATATTGTGCAGATTCATCTATTTTAACTTCTATTTTCTCAGAAAATTCATCATTCACCATTTTTCTTTTAGTACCATCTTCGAATGTTGTCCAAAGGGTAGCGTCTGAAGTCCCTTTAGTATTTTCAATAAATTCTCCTACACCTTCTATATTTTTAGGACTTCTATAATCAAGAGTTCCTGTTTTACTTCCAAGACTATCTAATTGACTTCTTAGAGATTTTATTGTAGAAGATGTGTCTACATCACCATTTAAAGGATAAAATTTTAAAGATAATTTCTGTATAGATTTTACTGATTCCAGTTGTTTTTTTATTTCATATTTTGATGGTATACTAGCTATATTTAAATTAACATAAGGAATTTTATTTTTATTTTTTCTATTAATTTCATTTCTAGTTTGCTCTAAAGTTTCTCTTATTGTCGCTCTAAAATTCCTAATATCTGGGCTTCCTTTTTGATTTTGAACTAATATCATTCTATGATTCTTAAGATATATAGCAAATATTGAATATGGATCAGCTTTTACTTTATCATCTATATCTACTAACCCACTCTCTGCATAATATCTAGACTTAATCTCTAAAATAGTACTCTTAACTAATATCCCTGTAAGTATATATTCTTCTGGTTTATATTCAATTAATTTAACCCTATCAAAAAAATAAGTGTCGTTTGAAGCGAATCGCTTTAATCCCCCATTAAAAGCTGGTAATATTAATTCTTCAAAATATGTAAGCATTGGCTCATCATTTAGGCCATACGTACAATTGAAATTTGCTAATGTAACTCTTTTTTTGCTCCCCATTAAATATGTCTCCTTAAAATTATAATTTTTCCATAGTATATATTAACATATTTTACCTATTTAGAATATAATTTGCTATTATATTAATTAAAAATATACTAGCTATATTTTTAGTTTAGTTTAAGTTCAATTACACTAAAAAAGTGATTATATTCCTTGTTTTTTGTAGTATTTAGAACTTTTAACTTTATCATCTTAATATTGTTTTAGTTTTTATATCATGTTTATTATCTCTGTACAGTTTATTAGATTTCAATAAATATAAGTATACGCTTATCATAAGTATTCCTTTTATTATGCTAGTTATGGTTATGCTCCACCAAACTCCACTTAAACCTAAAATTTCTGGACTTGATAAAAAATATGCTATAGGGACCCTTGCCCCAGTTAATACAGTTACTACAATAGATGGTATATACGTTCTTCCTATACCCTTAAATGCTCCTGATGTTATTATCTCTACACACATAAATAACTGAGAATAACCTAATATTTTTAAATATTTTGTTCCTTCAGCTATAGTTTCAGTTTCATTTATAAATATAGTAAATATTGATTTCCCTCCAAATATTAAAATTAATGTATTTAATATCCCTAGTAAACTAGCAATTATAAGAGTTATTTTGAACCCTTTATTTATTCGGTCGTATTTGTTGGCTCCATAGTTTTGACCCGAAAAGCTACTAAACGCCACAGCTATCCCATCTGCAGTCATCCAAGAAATAGCTTCTATCTGAGCACCAACCTTTTGAGCTGCAATAGCTACTGGTCCCCACGATGCTACAATTACTCCAAGTAGCATTGAAAATATAGTAAACATACCACTTTGTATCGCTACTGGCATACCCAATTTAACTAATGCCTTATAATATGCAAAGTTAATATTCTTAAAAAACATAATTTTAAAATACTGGTCGTTTCGCTTTATAATCATTACTATAAAACACATTGTAACTACAACTTGAGAGAAAACTGTAGCTATAGCAGCTCCTGCTACCCCTAATTTAGGTATTGGTCCAAAACCTATTATAAGTAATGGATCTAATATAATATTAGTTATAAGTCCTATGGTATTTATTCTAAATGGAGTTTTACTATTACCCATTCCATTGAATATAGCTGTAAATATTGGGTTTATAAAATAAAATATCATTCCTATAGCTACTATAACAAGATACTCTTTAGACATCCTTATAACATCTGCATCTCCAAGGTTAAAAAATCCTATTAGTCCATCCTTAAATACAAGCAATATTAAAGTATATAAAATAGCCAATATTATATTAACTTCTATCGCCGCTTTTATATACGACTTAGTGCTTTCAATATCATTTTTCCCCATACTTTGAGCTACTTGAACTTCTCCTCCAACCCTAGATATAGCTATAAGTGCCATTCCTAACCATGGAAAAAATCCTGCTGTACCTACTGCTGCAACAGCACTGCTTCCAGCCTTGCCTACCCAAATCATATCTATCATATTGTACGCCATTTGTATAAAAGAAGTACCCATTATAGGAAGTGCTAACTTTATTAGCTTTTCTGTAATTTTACCTTCTGTTAAATCTATCCTTTCTTTCATCCATACACCTCTTTTCTTAAAGAATTTTCTGACATTTAGCTATACATAATAATAATATCTATTAATTTATTTTTTTGCTATATTATTTTTTCTTTTAAATTACAAAAGCTTGATTATATAAAATATAATCAAGCTTTTTATTAAAGTGATTTGTACATTATTTCAAATTTATTTTTCATAACCTTATATTGACTTACCATTTCATTTAAGTGTTGGAATATACTTTTATCTAGGTGTTCATCTTTATATGAATGCAACAAATTATTTCCACCTTCTATTCCCATATCAATAGCATTTACAGTATGTTTAATTAATTCTTTGTCATTATCTATAAACATATCCTTTAATTTTTCAAACATACTTGCCATTTCTCCAGCTACACCTAATGAAGTCGTAGGCTCTCCGCCAAGTTGCTTTATATATGAACTTACCTTTTCGTCCTGCTCTCTAAATATTACCATACTTTTTGTAAGTTCACTTTTTAATTCTTTATTTTCAGCTTTATCTTGATAAACTCTAAATGTGTCTGCTCCCATATGAACGCCTCTTAAAAACTTATTTAGCTCTTTTATAAGTTCATCATGTTTATCCATAATTATCACCTCATCCTTAGTTTTCTACCAAAGATTTATATTATTCACATAAATTAAAATATATTATTTTCAAAGTGTCTACATCTATTTATCATAAATTCCATAGTATTTAAAAATTCATCAACTTCTTCAGTTGTATTGTAAAGTCCTAAACTAGCTCTAACCATACCAGCTGCTTTACAATCTCTATTTAATAATTTTTGAGCTTCTGCGTCATCTATTCCAAGTAATCTTCTTACATAAGTGTGTGCACAAAACGCGCCTTGTCTTACAGCAATTCCTCTAATATATGATAATCTATCAGCTACTGAATCAAAATTTATACCGTCTACATTAAAAGTAATAACTCCTAATCTATCTTTGTCATTTGAGTCTCCATAAAGTACTACCCTATCAATATCTTCAAGGCCTTTTATAAGTCTATTTTTCAGTAATTCTTCATGCTCTTGAATTTTATCAAATCCTATTTCTTTTAGTTTATTCATAGCTGTATACATAGCTACAACACCTAAATAGTTAGGAGTTCCAGCTTCAAATTTTGATGGTAATTCACTCCAATAAATATCATAGTCAAATACTAAGTCTACAGCTCCTCCACCTTTTAAAAATGGTTCTTTATCTTCTAAATCTTCTTTAAGTCCAACAACTACTCCAGTTCCATATGGTGCATACATTTTATGAGCAGATAATGCTAAAAAATCTATAGCATCATCACTTCCAGTTCCTTTCATATTAATTTCTCTGTGAGGAGCTAATTGAGCTGCATCAACAATAATTTTTGCACCATACTTATGCGCTAACTTAGCTATATGATGTATTGGATTTACGTATCCTGTTACATTAGATGCTCCAGTTACACTTACAAACTTAACTTCACCTCTATTTTTAATTAATTGTTCTTCTATATCATCGACTTTTAATTTTCCTTCATTATCTACATCTATATAAATAACATTTGCATTATACCTCCATGGTAGGTCATTAGCATGATGTTCCATTCTTGTAGTAATAACTTTATCATATTTGCTATTTATCAATGCATTTGCTAACAAGTTTATTCCCTCTGTTGTATTTTTAGTAAATATTACAGTATATCGATCATCATCTTTTAAGTTAAAATATTCCTTAACATAATCTCTGCATTTTTCATAAACTCTGTTTGAATACTCTGATTTTGGCCCCTTACCTCTACCTATAGATCCATACATTTGCATATGTTTAAAAATTTCTCTGTCTACACATTTAAAAGGAGGTGTTGTCGCTCCATTGTCAAAGCATATAGGTGTTGCATATGCTCCATCTCCTAGTTTTATGGTTAAATCTACTCCATCAAACATAGGTCTATAATTGACTTCTTTTCTATACATTTATTTTCCCCCTAAAAAACAAATTTAAAAATATTTATATTAACTCTTCATTAATAGTATTCAAAATTAGTTCATAATGTGCTTTCATTCTATCTATTACATGTAAATTTCAAACGTAAAAAGACTATCCTATACCCATTTATTCAATGGTTTTAGGATAGTCTCTTTATAAAAAACTTTTAATTGTATCTTTTATATTATTCGATTCCATAATACTAGACATAACTGCGATATCATCACAGTAATTTAAAGTTTCTTTCGCATTATCTGGTAAAATTCCTCCTAGTGCTATTAACTTTATATCATATCCATTTAATTCACTTTGAGCTTGCTTTAATAAACTTATTCCTTTTGGCTTTAAATTTAATTTACACTTAGTTTCATATATATGTGAAAATATTAAATACGAAATTGAATATTTTTTCACCTCGATAATCTCTTCTATACTATGTGTAGATACTCCAATAATTTTTTCTTTATATTCGAGTTTATTTTTAAATTTATTAAACATATCAAACGACATGTGTATACCATCAGCATCTACTGAATTGAAAATTTCATAATTACCATTTATTATAATTTTAGTTTTTTTATTTACACGTTCTCTAGTTTTAAAATACAGGTTTTCTAACTCATCATTTTTCAAATCTTTTTCTCTTAATATAATGTTTTCAACACCATTAAAAGATGCTTCTTCTAGTACTTCTAAATATCTTTTCTCATTACATAAATGTCTATTAGTTATAAGGTACATTGAAATCTTTCCCAGTCTTTAAATATTTGTTGATACCCTATATCATTAAGCATTTTTTTTATTTGTAATACGCTGCTTTCATCACTTATTTCAAATTGTTCTGTTCCCTCTCCATCTGATGAATGTCCGCCAACATTAGTAGATACTCCCGCACTTAGTTTTGTAACCCCAAGAGGAATTAAATTTTTTCTTAGACTTAAACTTTCTCTAGTAGATAAATTTATTCCTCCTTGATTATCAAATAATCTCATAACTATCATAACTTGTACTAAATCCTTATCACTAACTTCTATAAGATTTTCATAACAACCTTTAAAAGGTCTTATCCTAGGTATTGAGTATGACACATCAACTTGAGGATATTTATTTCTTATATATCTTCCATGCATCAAAGTAAAAAAAGTTTCTTCTCTAAAATCATTAAGTCCTAATAAAGCTCCTATAGATATACTTCTCATTCCAGATTTTGCAGCTCTCTCTGGTGCATCTAATCTATATTTATAATTAGATTTAGGTCCTTTTAAGTGAACATTTTTATATATTTTTTCATTGTATGTTTCTTGATATACAGTG
The DNA here is from genome assembly GCF_032465715.1 of Paraclostridium sp. MRS3W1. Lineage (NCBI taxonomy): Bacteria > Bacillati > Bacillota > Clostridia > Peptostreptococcales > Peptostreptococcaceae > Paraclostridium > Paraclostridium sp. MRS3W1. The sequence continues at coordinate 32,677 of NZ_JAWDJM010000105.1, forward strand.
ATACCTTCAACCCCTTTTTCATATAGGTATCTATATTCATCCTCATCCATTGGATAAACCTCTATTGTTATAGATGGGAATATATCATTTAAAACAGAAACAGCATCTCCTATATATTTTACATCTGAATGGATTTTACTTTCTCCTGTTAAGAGTAATAAATGTTTAAATCCATCTTTAGATATAGCTAGTCCTTCATTGTATATCTCATCTGCATTTAGTTTTTTTCTCTTTATATCAGAATCTATATTGTAACCACAGTATACGCATTTGTTTACACAGAAATTTGAAATATACATAGGTGTATATAAAAGTATAGTTTTTCCAAAGTATCTATTTGTTATTTCATTTGCCTTTTGGGCCATTAGTTCAAGATACTTAGTTGCTGTTTTTGATAGTAAATTTAATAAGTCATATTCATCTAAACTATCCTTTTGTAGACTTCTTAAAACATCTTCATCTCTTACATTGTTCAAATAAGAATCTATATTAAAATCTTTATATGAATCTATAAATTTATAAAAACTCAATTCTAAACACCTACCTCGCTTAAAAATCCTGTTAAAGGTGATGATGCATTTGCATAATTTGTAACTCTACCAGCCTTAGCTAGATATGCTTCTCTTCCACCTTCAACAGCTAATTTAAATGCATTTGCCATTTTTATTGAATCTTGAGCACTAGATATTGCAGTATTAACTAGTACTGCAGCTGCTCCCATTTCCATAGCTTCCATAGCTTGCGAAGGCTTCCCTATTCCTGCATCAACGATTATAGGTATATCTATTTCATCAATCATAATTTTTATCATTTCTTTCATCTTAAGGCCTCTATTAGATCCAATTGGTGCTCCTAATGGCATAACTGCTGCTGCTCCAGCTTCTACAAGTTTTTTTCCTGCATATAAATCTGGTGTCATATACGGCAATACTATAAATCCTTCATCCGCCAAAATTTTAGTAGCTTTTATAGTTTCTTCGTTGTCTGGTAATAAATACTTAGAATCACTTATTACTTCTATTTTTATGAAATTCCCACATCCCATTTTTCTAGCTATCCTAGCAATTCTAACTGCTTCAACATGATTTGTTGCACCTGAAGTATTTGGTAGTATAGTCATTTTTTTAGGAATATGACTTATAATATTTTCATCTTTATTATCTAAATCAACTCTTCTTAATGCTACAGTTATAATCTCACTTTCACTTGATTCTATAACTTTTGGCAAAATCTCATTTGAGCCATATTTACCCGTTCCTATTAATAGTCTGCTGTTAAATTCATGTCCCCCTAATACTAATTTATCCATTTTTATCCCCCTCTATTTTATGTATTCTATCAATATCTTAGTAGCTAGATTGGCCATATGGTTTGCACAAATAGATACTCTAGGTGCCATAAGTCCATCCCCTTCTTTTGCTTCACTTACTTCATCTCCACATATAAAAAATTTCTCTTTTATCTTTCTTGTTTTTATCATGTTCGAATCATAAAAACCTGCCATTCCAGATGATGAAATAAGGTATTTATTTTTCATATTCTTTAATACAAAACTTGCAATTTCAGCTTTATATTTAGGACTATCAAATGCCTCCATTATAATATCTACATCCTCAAATTCATTTATATTTGATGAATCTATAATTTTATTTACAGTATCTATTTTTATAAATGGATTTATATTTTTTATATGATTTTTAATTGCATCGGTTTTATACTTGCCTATATCACTTATAAAGTATTGTTGCCTATTTAAGTTAGATGGTTCAACTACATCAAAATCTGCTAATATTAGATGTCCTACTCCTATTCTTGCAAGTGATATAGCGATATTAGAACCAAGACCTCCAAGTCCTAAAACAACTACTTTACCTTTTTTCAAACTAGCATGGATATTTGGAGTATGCCTTGCTACCATTAAACTTTCTAGCTCCTCAAATGTAGGAATTTCTCCTTTTTTTATTAAGGTAACTCTATCTCCATCTTTTAAAAGTTTATTTTCTGAAATAGGATATCCATTTAATATAACTACGTCTGCATTCTTTTTAAACCTGTCTTTTATCAAATTAATACTTACTTCAGTCTCATTTAAAGTTTCTAAAGTTTCATTTATAAACAGTTTCACTTTAACCCCCTCCCACAAACCTTATAACTTCTACGATATCATCTGACTTTAATATATATGTGCTATATTGATGATTTTCAATGATATCTAGATTAACTTCTACAACAACATTATCAACTTTAAGTTTTAATTCCTCTAGTAAGTTTAAAATCGTAGTACCAGGTTTTAAATAAATCGCTTTCCCATTTACCTTCATATATTCCTCCTTAAGCACAAAAAAGCGTCCTCTTTTTAGAGAACGCTTTTATATGCATCAAAAATAATGCTTACTTACTATATTAAGCTTCCCTACGCAAGAATTACCTTGATCAGGTTTTTAGGGTCTGAAAGTTACGGCTTTACTTCTCAACTATCCAATCATAGCTCCCCTAGCCTTTTATTCATTTTTACAAGTTGAGTATATCATAGTATTTTTCTATATTCAATAAAAAGTTAATACTTATATTTTTATACAGGCTTTTATAATATGACAATAAAAATAGTATCTAGTTAATACTAGATACTATTTTCTCTCGTCTATTTTATTTTAAATCTTTGAATTTATCTTTAAATAAATCTCCTAATGATCCTAATGACTCTTCTACCTCTAAAAATTCAGAGTAATCTTCTTCAGGCTCTTTTGTAGCTTCTTTTAATGATACAACCATTCTCTTATCTTTATTTTTTATATCTATTATCATAACATCTATTATGTCTCCAACATTAACAACATTAGATACTTTCATAACTCTTTCTTCACTTAATTCAGATATTGGTAAGAATGCTTCTACTCCAAGCTTAACTTCTACAAAAGCTCCTCTTTCTATAAGTTTTAAAACTTTAACATTAACAATATCTCCAACTTGCATTTCTTCTTTTACAGAATTCCATGGATCATTGTTTATATCTTTTATAGCTAGTCCTACTTTTTTATTTTCTTTGTCTATTTTTATAACATATACATCTACTTCTTGTCCTTCTTTTACTACATCTTCAACTGATTCTACTCTATGCCAAGCTAATTCATTTATATGTGCTAATCCTTCTATTCCACCTAAATCTATGAATGCTCCATAATTCATTATTTTAGTTACTTTACCACTTCTTTTTTGGCCTATTTCAAGAGAGTTAAATAAATCCTCTTTAGCTTGCTTAACTCTTGCTCTTTCAGCTTCTCTCTCAGCCTTCATTTTTGCTCTTTTAGCTGCCTTTTCAACTTCTACTCTTTCATGAGCAACTTCTCTATGAGATGCAACTATTCTATTTCTTCTTAAATCCATTTCTATCATATAAACTTCTAAATCACGACCTACATATGCAGCTGTATTGTTTACAAATGTAACATCTATTTGAGATAACGGTATAAATACAGTTTCTGTCTTATAACTTGCAAATAGTCCTTTTTCAATACTTCTTTCTACATGAACAGTTAGTATAGTATGGTTATCTAAAGCTTCTTTTAGCTCTTTTCTAGTAGCTTCAATAACAGCTTTTTTAGCTGATAAATACATTGTTCCATCTTTACGATTTATCTTAGTTATTTCTCCACTTATTTCTTGTCCAACACTATACTTATCTTCTATTGTTTCATCTTTAGCTAATATAAGTTCAGATATAGATATAATTCCTTCAAATCCATAATTTAATTCTAAATGTAATTCATCATATAATACTTTAGTTATTTTTCCGCTTACTGTCTGACCTATTTTTATACTACTCATTTCTTTTTCTTGTTGCTCTAAAAGTTCTTGCATAGTTTGATTGTTCTCCATTAAACTTCATCCCTTCCTATGTAAACGTTTATATAATTTTTGTATTTAATCATATACTATTATATCACTAACGATATATTATTTGATATTATTAATTGTTTTTACTTTCCAAAAAAATATTCTTTTATATATTCTTCGTTAAAATTCACCACTAAATTTCCTGGGAAATTTACTTCTTCTAGTATTTTTGTACAATTTTCAAAATTACCAACCTGATAGTATATATGTGCATCACTACCTAAAATAACCTTAACATCATGTTTTTTGCAAAGATTTAATAAAACTTTAGCATTTTCTATTGCTCCAACTCTAAAACTATTAGTTCTTAATGAAGAGTTGTTTATCTCTAGTAAAGTATTAGTTTCCTTAGCTTTTATTACAACTTTTTCATAATCAACAGGATATCTACTATCATCTAAATGTCCTATTATTTTCACCTCTTTATTTTCCATTACATTTAATATTGCTTTTGTATTTTCATGTATGTTTCCAGGATTTATGCACGGTGGATGGAAGCTAGCTATAACATAGTCTAATTTTCCAACTACATCACTTGGAATATCTATATTACCATCAAAATCCATTATATTAGCTTCTATTCCTTTTAACACTTTAACTCCATTTATTTCTTCTTTTATAACACCTAAATTCCCAAAATAAAAAGGATGTGTACTTCCAGGCATATTAGGAGCATGGTCTGATACACCTACATACTTTAGCCCTTTTAATTTGGCTTCATCTATATTCTCTTTAAGTGTGCTATATGCATGTCCACTTGCAATAGTATGGCAGTGTAAATCTATAATTGCATTCATATTTAATCCTCCTATGTTTTAACTATCTCTTATTATTATATACCCTTTAGTTATATGTATATAATAAATTTATATAAATTTAAAGCTATGGTAAATTTTATTCACCATAGCTTGTTAAATTACTCATCTTTAGTTTTCGCAATTTCTACTGTTGGTTGCATTGAATGATCTATAGATAAAGTTTTTTTGTAGAATACACTAAAGCATATTATTGTTACAATTGCTGCAGTTATATCTGCAACTGGCTCTGCTGTTAATACACCTTGTAATTTATTTTCAAAGAATATTGGTAATATAAATATTAATGGTATCAATAATATTATCTTTCTAAGTAAAGCTAATATCATAGATATTTTTGCTTGACCTAAAGCAAGGAATGTCTGCTGACAAGCAATTTGTGCTCCAAATAATAGTATTCCCGCAAAGTAAATTCTCATACTCCATACAGTTATTTCTACAAGTTGAGGATTACTATTAAATATAGATACAAATACTTGTGGGAATATCATTATAGCTCCCCACATTATAGTTGTGTAAACTAAACAGCTTACTAATAATAGTTTAAATGTTTTTCTAACTCTATCTAACTTATCCGCTCCATAGTTAAAACTTATTATAGGTTGTGCACCTTGAGTTAATCCCATCATAGGTAGTAATATTATTTGCATAACACTACTCATTATAGTCATCGCACCTATAGCTAAATCTCCACCATATTTAGCAAGATTGTTATTCATAGATATAATTACTAAACTTTCAGTTGCTTGCATTATAAATGGTGATATTCCTAAAAGTAAAATAGGCCCAATAACTTTTAAATTTGGAACTACATATTTCTTTCTTATCTTAAGGACACTTTTCTTTCCAACTAAGAATAATAAAACCCATACTGCAGAAACAAACTGTGCACTTATTGTTGCTAATGCCGCCCCTTTAACACCCATGTTAAATCCAAATATTAAAATCGGGTCTAGTACTATATTTATTATTGCTCCGATTAATACTGTTATCATACCTGTTTTTGCAAAACCTTGTGTATTTATAAAAGGATTTAGCCCTAAACCAATTTGCACAAATAAAGTTCCTATAAGATATATGCCAATATAATCATTTGCATATCCGATAGTGTCTTTACTAGCTCCAAAAGCCCAAAGTATGTTTTCTTTAAAAATTAAAAGAGATACAGTTAATATAATTGCTATTATTACTAGTGTAGAAAAACTGTTAGTCATTATTTTTTCTGCACCATCATTATCTTTTTCCCCCATTTTTATAGCAGCTAATGGAGCTCCTCCCATACCTACTAATGCACTAAATGCTGATACAATCATTATTATTGGAAATGCTACTCCAACACCAGCCATTGCTAGCTCCCCATTAGGCATTCTACCTATGAAAATTCTATCAACTATATTGTATAAAACATTAACTAGCTGAGCTATTATAGCAGGTAAAGCTAATTGAAATAATAATTTTCCAACGCTACCTTTACCTAAATCTGTCGTTTGTTTCCCCATAATCGACCTCCATTTTTAAATTTATTATTTTATATAATATCATATTCATTAATAAACTTAAATATTTAACTTTAAAATATTTAAGTTTATTAACAGATTTGCTATTTATCAATATTTTCCAAGTATATATATACCTATTTTACAGTTTATCAAACAATGAGATATTATGGTATTCTTCTTTTTCACAGTCTAGTAAATTAGATATAGTTACTCCAATTAATCTAATTTGCCTTTCTTTATCTTTTACTTTCTCTATTAAAATATTTGTATTTTTTAATATATCATTATATGTATTTATTGGAGATTCTAATGTGCTTCGTTTTGTAACTTGTTTGAAGTCTGCATATTTTATTTTAATAGTTATAGTCTTTCCACATTTATTAGTATACTCTAATCTCTTACATACATCTTTTACAACATCTTTCACATGTTCGTTTAGTTCATCGGAGTCAAAGTATACATTAGAAATAAAAGTACTTTCTGCTCCTACGGATTTTCTTTCTCTGCTAATTTGAACTGGTCTATTATCTATACCTCGAGCAAAATTATACATATCATATCCTTTTTTCTTAAAGATCTGCTCTAGCTCAATTAAAGTCATATTTCTTAGGTCATATCCTTTTTTTATACCCATCATTTTTAAAGTTTTAGAAGTTACCTTCCCAATTCCAAAAAATTTATTAATAGGTAAATCATCTATAAATTCCTGAGCTTTATCTGGGGTTATAACTGTAAGTCCATTAGGTTTTTTATAATCTGATGCAATTTTGGCTAAAAATTTATTATAAGATACACCTGCAGAAGCTGTTATTCCTATTTCATTTTTTATATCTTCTTTTATTTGTTTTGCAATTGTAGTAGCATATTTTATTTCTTTTTTATTTATAGTTACATCTAAGTATGCCTCATCTAGAGATAAAGGCTCTATTATATCTGTATATCTTTTAAATATTTCTCTTATTTGATACGATATTTTTTGATATACTTCAAATCTTGGAGGTACAAAAACTGCATGAGGACAACGTACATAAGCTACACTAGATGGCATAGCTGAGTGTATTCCAAATATTCTTGCTTCATATGAGCATGTAGCAACTACTCCTCTTCCTTCTGGACTTCCTCCAACTATAACTGGTTTTCCCTTTAACTTAGGATTATCTCTTTGCTCTACAGATGCATAAAATGCATCCATATCTATATGAATTATTTTTCTTTCACTGTCCACTAAAACACCTCCTTGCCGAAATATTCATAAAAAAACCGCATTGTAATTTTACAATACGGTTATATATCTGTAATTAATTTTGATATAAGTTAGCTGATGGATATTCTGGATCAGAAGTTGTATCTACTCCTAATTTTCTAAATGTTTGTTCATCATTTAAACTTAACATAGTAGTTGAATGTGCTTGAGCACCTTTTAACATACTTAATTTTTCCATAGCTGCTTGAGCTGTTGGATTTGTAACTGCACATATACTTAATGCTGTTAGAATTTCTTCGCAACTTAAAGCAACATTTCTATTACCTAAAGTATTTGCTTTTAAGTTTATAATTGGTTCTAAAACTACAGGTGATATTAAATGCATATCATCATTTATATTTGCAAAATGTTTTATAGCATTTAAAACTGCTGCAGCTGTTGCATTCATAGTTTCTGAAGCTTTTCCTGTAAGTATAGTTCCATCATTAAGTTCTAATGCAACTACTGGACATATATCGTTAGGAGTGTTTGAAACTTCCTTTAATTTAGCACTATATTCTCTAGCTGGTATTACAACTTTTCTATCTTCTGGCTTTAAATTTAATTCTTCCATTATAAGTTTAATTCTATCGTAAGCACCTTTATCAACTTGTCCTTTTTTATATTCACAAGCTGTTTTGAAGTATCTTCTTATTATCTCTTGTCTTGAAGCTTCTTGAACTACTTCATCATCAACTATTCCATATCCTACTCTGTTAACACCCATATCTGTTGGAGATTGGTAAACAGATTCTTTTCCTGTTATTTTTTCTATTATTTTCTTTAAAACAGGGAATAATTCTAAATCTCTATTATAGTTAACTGACATTTGTCCATATTTTTCAAGGTGGAATGAATCTATCATGTTAACATCTTTTAAATCTACTGTTGCAGCTTCATATGCTATATTTAAAGGATGTTTTAATGGCACATTCCAAACTGGGAATGTTTCAAATTTAGAATATCCAACTTCATTTCCTCTTTTGTTTTCATGGTATAACTGACTTAAACAAGTTCCTAATTTTCCGCTATTTGGACCTGGTGCTGTTACTACTACTATAGGTTTAGTTGTTTCTATATATGGGTTAGCTCCATATCCTTCATCACTAACTATAGTATCTACATCACTTGGGTATCCTTTTGTTGGAGCATGTTTATATACCTTTATACCTCTACGCTCTAATTTATTTATAAAAACTGTTGTTGCAGGTTGTCCTTCAAATCTTGTTATAACAACACTGTTAACATCTAGTTCATATGCTCTTAAATCATCTATTAATCTTAAAACTTCCATATCATAAGTGATACCAAAGTCTCCTCTTATTTTATTTCTTTCTATGTCACCTGCATAAACACATATCACAACTTCTAGTTTATCTTTTAAGTTTTGTAATACTTTTATTTTTGCATTTTCATCAAATCCTGGTAAAACTCTTTTAGCGTGAAGATCAAACATTAACTTCCCACCGAATTCTAAGTATAACTTATCATAGTTATTAACTCTCTCTAAGATATATTTAGACTGCTCTTCTAAATACTTTTTGTGATCAAATCCTATTTTCATTGTTCTTCCTCCTAGATAAATTGTAAATTTAGTAGATATTTTTCAAAAAATAAATTAAAATTAAATTAAATAAATAAAAAAATAATATAAATAGATTATAGTCTTAAATTTTCACGTATCCATTTCATATCATATATAACTATAACCCAATTTAAAGTAAAATAATATCATAAATTTTTATATTTTTCTAGTGTATTTTCTAAAATCAATAAAAAAAAACTAACTCCAAATGAGTTAGTTTAATCAAAATATCTACTAAATGTTTAATCTATTTATCTTAGGACTTACTATTCTAAATCATTTAAGAACTATTTGCAATATGTTTTTTTAATTTCTATTTAAATTTTCAGTATATTTTTTCCAGCTTGACTCAATAATATATTTATATTGTAGTGGGAGGTGTTTTTTTGATTAAGTGTTTATCTACAAACTGCACTTTTAATAATAGCGGAGTATGCTCTGCGTCTGTAATTCATATAGAAGGATTCGATGCTGACATTACACCTGAGACTTACTGTAAAACATTTGTTGAAGCAGATAATTCTGCTAAAATGACAAATTCCGTATGTGAAGCCGAAACTTCTTCTAAAAATATAATTTGTAGTGCTTCTAACTGTACATACAACTTTAATGGCGCTTGTAAGTCTTCAGATGTTCAAATCAACTCTTTAAATAATACTTGCGAAACATTTATAAAAAGATATTTTAACAGCAATTATGAATATTAATTAAAGGCACCTTTCATAGGTGCCTTTAATATTTGTGCACTAATTTGTCCCTAATTTAATAATATATTATTAATCATTTTATATATTAGGGGTGAATTCAGTTGATAGAGTCGTTAATTTTAGTTTCTTCTTTATGTATAGATACTTTTGTAGCTAGTATAGCTTATGGGACCGATAGAATAAAAATCCCTTTTTATTCTAATTTAGTAATAAATTTAGTTTGTTCCTTATTTCTTGGGATAGCTTTGGCTCTTGGTGGATTTTTAAAAGATTTTTTATCTCCAAGTACAGCAAGTGTTTTAAGTTTTGCATTATTACTATCTCTTGGTTTTTTTAGGCTATTTGAATCTTTTTTTAAAACCTATGTTAGAAAATTTTCTAGTGCAGGTGCACCTTTGACTTTTAAAGTATTTGACTTTAAATTTGTTTTAGAGATTTACGCTAATGAAACTAAGGCTGATTATGACAAGTCCAAAACTCTTACACTTAAAGAAGCTGTATATTTAGCTGTCGCACTTTCATTAGATAGTTTAGCTGTTGGATTCGGTAGTAGTTTGGTATCAATAAATCATTTACAAGTTGTTATACTATCTTTCGTTATAGGAACTTGCTGCCTTTTTATAGGCGTTCGTATAGGTAAAAAATTTATAGAGAAAGTAGATTTAAATCTTTCTTGGCTTTCTGGATTAATGCTTATTGTTTTAGCATTTATTCGTTTTATATAAAAAGAGAAGCATATTGCTTCTCTTTTTATTTTTATGCAAAATCTATTTCATCAAAACTAAAATCTTCCTCTTCATTAGCTTCTTCTAATTCTTTCTTTATCATATTTCCTTCATATACTTTAAAGAACGGATAATATGTCACTACACTTATTAATACTAATGCGCATACAAATATAACATTTCTAATATCCATAGATGATAAGTATGCTTGTGCAAAGAATGGTGTAAATGATGGATCTACTATATACCCACAAGTTATAACTCCTATCTTTTGTGCAAAATAAGTAAGTGACACTGATATAATCGGAGTTATTATAAATGGTATAGCAAGTATAGGATTAAATACTATAGGCCCTCCAAATATTATAGGTTCGTTTATTCCACATATACCAGGTACAATAGATAGTCTACCTAATGATTTTAAGTGTGTAGATTTACTTTTAGCCATTAAAATAGCTAACCCCAATGTATTTCCTGCTCCACCTAAAATTGCTATTCTAAACATTTGTAAATTCATTAAAACATTAGGATCTTGTCCTGCTGCTACTAAATCTGAATTTAGTCCTGTATTACTAAGGCCTAATGCAAATGCTATTGGAAATATTATAGATGTCCCATTTACTCCAAATAGCCATAAAAGATTACCAAAGGTAATAAGCATTAAATATCCCCATATATTATCAGCTACACTAAGAGCTGGAGTAAGTATACTCATTATAGACTGAGGTAAACTCATTCCTGTATTTGCTATTATAATTACATTTAAACCATATAATACAACTATGTTTAATAAAAGAGGTATTAATGTGTTTATAAAAGATGAAACAGCAGAAGGAACTGAACTAGGCAAGTTAAACTTCCAATTCATTTTATCTACTAACCTACTTATTTCAACCGACGCAATTCCTATTATAATAGCTACAAACAGTCCATCTGCCCCTAAAAATGACATTGGTATATTGCCATCATTGCTAGGTGCACAAATCATAAAAAATAGTGCTGTTGATATAAGTCCGGACATAGCTGCATTCATCTTGTAGTTACTAGCTAATGTATACGCTATTGCAAATGCAGACATTAATCCAAGAAGACCCATCGTCATATCAAATGGAGCTGTTATAGTCGAGTAATTATCAACTGCAAATTCTTTCCACGATAGTAAGAACTGTATAAATACATTACTATTATTAGGATCAACTAGCTCAGGATTTATAGGTGGATTTGCTATTATTAAAAATAACGATCCAACTACTATTAGTGGTAATGTCATCATCATACCTGTTGAAATAGCATTTAAATGTCTTTGACTCCCAATTTTAGCTCCAATAGGAGATAATACTTTATCTAATTTATCTAAAAGCTTATTTTGTCCCATTTAAACAATCTCCCTTTTTATAAATTCTAGATTTTATTCTTGCCAAGGATTATATTGGAATGCACTTTCTACTGCATCTTCTGGTTTATATACCTCTAATATCTTTCCATATCTCTCTTTGTAATCATTATCTACTTCCATTTGAGGTATAACTTTGCTAGCCTCATTTAAAAAGTGGAATGAATCTCTTCCCATTTCTGCCCCTCTTACAGTATGCTTATCAAGTGCATAATCTGGAATTTCAGGTATTTTCCCCATTGCAAATCCCTTTATAACTATATTTTTTAATAGATCACTTGAACGATCTTTTTGACATTTACATAAATATCTTATCGCATGTATAAAGTATATTGGTCTATCCCCATCTGCATAAGAAAATTGCTTTCTCATTTCATATAAATTATTAACTATAGTACAAGCCATAGGATCTCCCATACCTATATCCTCTACAGTTATAGTTAATAACCTTCTCCAAAGTTTCTCTTCCATTTGAGGTGATGTTATGTACATTTCATATGCAAACTCACAAGCTTGCTCCTCTAACCCTCTTCTTATTGATTTTTGAAGTGATGATATTACCTCATCTCCATTTAGCCCATTACGAGTTTTTATTCTTGCCCACGGATCTTTTATAAATTTTTCAGCCATGATGTCTACCTCCATATATTTTTATTTATATTTTTTTAAAATTCATATATAATAGCCTTTGAGGTGGTTAAATATGAATTTTGAATATCTTCGTGATAAGTACCAACTATCTAAAATAGAACAAAATATTTTAAAATATCTATATGATAATATTGATAACTTGAAAAAAATAGGTATACGAAAAGTTGCTCAGGACAACTTTACTTCAACAACTATTATATATAAACTTTGTAAAAAACTAGGTTTTGAAGGTTACTCAGATATGATTTATAATATATCTTACTCTAGCAAGTCTAATGATACAGATACTAATGTAGATATATTTTCAAATGCATATAACCAACTAAACTTAAATTTAGTTCCTTTATCTAAAACACTAAAAGAATCTAAAAACAAATTAATAATGTTATTAGGAGTCGGATATTCTCAAATGATTGCAAATTATATGAGCGAGCGCTTTGTTATAAATGGATTTAAATGTATAGCTAACACTCATCTGCAACTTTTAGATAAATCTAACGCTAAAGATGTTTTACTAATAGCTATATCAAATTCAGGTGAAAGCTCTAGCATATTAGACGTAGTTCAAACAGCTAAAAATAATGATATTAAAATAATTAGTTTTGTTGGTAATGAAAATTCTACGCTTGCTAAACTTTCTGATTTTCCTATAATTTTAAAAGGCTTTGAAAAATTTCCAAATTTAAAAAATCCACCTAATACATTCTTCTCTGAGGTTTTATTGTTATTTGAATGTATCATAAGTAACATTGATTAATTTTGCATTAAAGTAATATTAATATTTTTTTAGTTTTTTTTAAATATCTTTTAAGTGTTTAGAAAAAAGTTTTCAAATAAAAAACATTTTATTAAAAAGTTCTTAATTTTAGGACTTTTTTATTTGTACTTTTACATATATATTCATAAAATTATGACCATAATTTATAATATAGTTAGAATTAATGACCTTATTATGATATTATTAATAGGTTGTCTTAAATTAAATTAGCAATATTTTGAGAGGTAAATAATATGAATTTTAAAGAATTAGGAATTAATGATAATACGATAGAAAAATTAAAAATAATGGGAATAACTAACCCTACTCCTATTCAAGAGGAAAGTATTGGACTTATAAAATCTGGTAATGACATAATCGCTGAAGCTCAAACAGGTACTGGTAAAACTTTAGCATTTTTACTCCCTATATTAGAAAATATTTCGCCTGAACTTGGACATGTACAAGCTTTAATTGTTTCTCCTACTAGAGAACTTGCTATACAAATAACAAAAGAAGCAGAAAAACTTTGTGAAGATACTGATATAAATTTATTAGCAATGTATGGTGGAAAAGATATAGGTGCACAATTAAAAAAATTAAAAAAGAATATTCACTTAGTTATAGCTACTCCTGGTAGATTATTAGACCATATAGAGAGAGAAACTATTGACCTTAGTAAATTAAAAGTAATAGTTTTAGATGAGGCAGATCAAATGCTATTTATGGGATTTAGGATTGAAGTTGAAACAATACTTAGACAAACTCCTAAAAATCGTCAAATGCTTTGTTTCTCTGCAACAATGGATTCTGCTGTTAAGAAATTAGCATATAAATATATGAATAATCCTTCTGTAGTTAGTGTTCAAAAGGAAGAGATAACTCTTACTAATATAAAGCAAAATGTAGTTGAAACTACAGATAGAGGAAAACAAGATGCTCTATGTTCTGTACTTGATTCAGATAATCCATTCATGGGAATAATTTTCTGTAGAACTAAAGCTAGAGTTGATAAACTTGAAGAGGTCTTACACAGAAGAAAGTACAACTGTGCTAAACTTCATAGTGATATAAAACAATCTCATAGAGAACGAATAATGAAATCATTTAGAAATGCAGATATTCAATATCTAATAGCAACAGATGTTGCATCAAGGGGACTGGACATAAGTGGGGTATCTCATGTATACAATTATGATATTCCCGAAAACGCTGAAACATATATCCATAGAATAGGAAGAACAGGAAGAGCCGGTGAAGAAGGTTACACTTGTATGTTCGTTGATCCTAAAGATCACAACACACTAAAAGAAATAGAAGAAGCTATCGAAATGGAAATACCAAGAAGAGAAATCTAATATAATTATACTCTAGGATATTTAATTAAATATTCTAGAGTATGTAAATAAGCTATACTTCAATTTCAACTATCTCACTTAGCTCCACTCTTCCACCTATCATAAGTCTTGTAATTTTTCCATTATTTCTATAAACTTCACTTTCTATAATTCCACCTGGTTGGTTTATTCTACAATTAAAAATATCCTTTTTATGTAATTCACTTAAATATATAGCCGTAGCGATAGTTCCACTTCCACAGCTACTTTCAAAAACAGTAGTATCTATATCTCTAACATATACTACAGGTGTAATGTAGTATTTTTCTCTATTTAGAAACATAACCCCTAATGCCTCAACATCATAACTTTCAATAATATTATTTTTAATATATAAAAAGTTTTCTTTATTAGCCTCAATGTTTTCTACAATAACATGCCAAATACCATCAAATATTATTAAAGGTAGATTAATATATTTATCAATATTTACATAAGTAACATTTTTCGGTAATGGAATTTCTGCTTTTGCAGTTTTATATACATTATCAACTTCTACATGTAATGCTTTATTACTTCCACTTATTTCAACTTTAACATTACCTTTTTCAATTGATCTATTTTTAGAAATTATCATTCCAAAGCTTCTCAAAGCATTTCCACAAAATTCTCCACCCATCATTTCTAATCTAGCTTCTCCATCCATTATAGGTCTTTTTACAAATCCAACTTGTTCAGCTTTCAAATTAGATTTATTTAAAATATCATTTGATACACTAAAATAATTTTCTTTTTTAATATCATCCAATACAACTATAGTTATATTATTCGCAGGATTTGCTATTACAACATTATACTTTATATAAATCCCCTCCAAAATTTTAATATAATTATTAAAATTTATTCTAATAATAGTGATTTATTCTAAAATATAAATAAAACGTAATCTTTTTATATTTTACACATCAAAAAAAGTGGTTGATATTTGATTTGCAGCGAAGTGGTCATTTAAAGCATCTTTTCTTATCCTTTATATCATACCGTACAAGCGTAATTCTTTTATATTTTACACAACAAAAAGTGGTTGATATTTAATTTGCAGCGAAGTGGTCATTTAAAGCATCTTCTCAGCTTTATGACCCAAGCGCAA
>NZ_JAWDJM010000106.1:0-19025 GCF_032465715.1 Paraclostridium sp. MRS3W1
TAAAAAGACTATCTAAAAGATAGTCTTTTTATAAATATTATTGAAATCTTTCAATTTGTTTTTGTAGCTTTTGAGCTTGTAATCCTTCTTCTTCCGCAAATTCTTTAAAACATTTACTTAACTCTTTATCATCTACACTGTCAGCGTATTGCATAAAATCCCTTACTTTTTCTTGAGTATCTAGTAATGCTTTTTTTAAACAATCTTGTGTGTTCATTTCCATAATTGTTACCTCCTAAAGTATTTTTTAATATTATTTATCTATTAAATCTTTATTATTCATAGTTATAAATCATCTAATAAAAGTACATTTTCCCTTTTGTATCTACCAATAATCCTTTCATATTCTTCAATATCAATTACATTTTGTTTAATCTTAGTTATAGCTTCTCGATAAGACATATATAAAACTCCAACACAATTATCCATAAGTTTATTTGCAATCGATGATGATAAATGAGTTTTACCTGAGCCTACTTCTCCTAAAAACATTATTAAATTATTTCTAGTATTTTTAATTTCATTAAAGCTATTATAATTAATATTTTTTAAAATTAAATCCTAAAATTTCTATATCATCTTTTTTATTTAATCTCTCATCATAATTTTTTCGCAATTGAATTATATTTAAGTGGTCGAAACCACATTCTCTATATAATTTTATAGCACTTGTATTTCTAGGGATTACATCAACAAACATTGATACAACCCTTCTTTCAATCATTAATTCATCTAACTTTTGCATTGCAATTTTTCCAATACCCTTATTTCTATAAGCTTCTATTATGAATAAATCTTCTAACCAAGCAACATTTTGACCCCCAAATCTAACATAGAAAAATCCAACAAGCTCATTATCCAAAAAAATATTATATACTGATCCTTGTTTCATCCATTCATCTAAAGTTACCCTAGACTGCTCATCAGTCTGCCAATATTCTTTTGGTGCATTATTTAATTTTCTATGATAATTCATTAACTCTGTAATCATTTTTGTAGTATCTAGAAATAATAAGTCATTGATTTCATTAATACTAATGTTAATATTCAAAATATCATCTCCCTAACTAATTTATATTTTAATTAAATATAAATCTTTAAATCCCTTTTCTTTTGCTACTTTAACTTATTTTAAAATACTATTTTCATATATAAAAGCTATCTATTAAATGTTATTACTATATATAATTAAATTAGTACTGGAATTAAATCACTTCTTTGTATAACTTATTGCCCAAACCATCGCTCCTATATTAACTTGTGATTCTATAATATCTTTTGTAAATAAAAAAACTGTACATGAAAGTTAAATTCCAATTCATGTACAGCTATTTATGCTAATTTAAACTATTATTAAAAAGTGTCTGCTTTTTAATAATATAAATTTATTGTATGCCTTTTTTCATAACAACAGCAGGTAACACTTTTTCATTCCAGTTTAAAGTTATATTTTCTATCATTTTAAATCCATTTTTTATCCAAAAATCAATAACATGTTTATTATAATTTTTAACAACATCAATTCTTAAACTCTCACTATTATAACACTTGCTATATATCTCAAATAATTTATACACCTTCATACCAATACCTTGACCTCTAAGATTATTATCAATCATAAGTAATGATAAATAAGTTTCTTTACCTAATTTAAAATCAATTAATCCCACTATTTCATTTGATTCTTTTTGAATAATTTTACATGAGTAAAAACCTTCATTTTTCATTATATTTAATTCATCATGTACCCATTTTGTAGTTACAATTTCTTTGCCTATGTGTCTTTTTAGAAAACCCTTATTTGAATTATATATTCTTGTAATATCACTTAAATCTTTACTATCAATTAATTTCATATAAAAATCATTAAATTCAAAATAAATAATAATCTCCCCTTACTTTCCTTATATTATTTAAATTTTACAAATGCTATACATCCAAATTCTTTAGATTTCTTAAAACCGATATTCTCATAGAAAGATATAGTTTTCTCTTCATCATCCGTTAATAAAACTTTTTGTCTTACATTTTTATATTCATCAAGAATAATACTTATTAACTTCCGTCCAATTCCTAGCCTTTGGTAATTATCTAGTACTAAAATGTCTTGAATATAAATGATAGAATACCCATCCCCTACAACTCTTATTAACCCAACTAACTCATCTTTATCCCAAACAGATATTACTTTTAATGAATTTTCAATTGATTTAATTAGCGTATCAATATCGTTAGTATATGAACTCCATCCAACATTATTATATAAATTTATCAAATCATTTTTATTTAATTTAATATCATCTATAAATGTTAATTTATTCATAATCTCCTCCTAATCTATATTTTTATCATATATTAATTTAATTGTATACATCAGTTTAAACACCTTTTTTTTTGCTAGTTTAACTTGGTTTTAATCATTCTTTATATATAAAAGTTCAAATATAAATAAGAAGTAAAAATTGCATCACTCGTTTTATTATGTTATCTATTTACCTTAATATATCAGTTTTAGTCAATTAAATATTTGATTGATAAATCATCTAATTCCATTTTTAACTTTATAAGATTTAATTTAGCAGCTATAGGTGAAAATATATCTATTGTTTCTTCTGCCTTTTCCTTATAAATCTCTGGACTCATATGCTTTATAGTTCTCATATTATGAAGTCTAGATGCAAGTTGAATAACAAATACTCTACCATCTAATAATAAGGAGATTTCTCTTGAAAATTTAGACTCAACAACATCTAATGTAATCGGAGTATTTTTTGTTATAACATCATAAAGTAATCCAACTATTATAGATTCTTTATCTACATCTATTTGAGATAATATTAAAGCTATATTTAGAGGATGGATCACGTAAGGCTCCCCTGATCTACGATATTGGTCTTTATGAGCTTCACAAGATAACAAATAAGCTTTTTCTATTTCTTCTAAATCTGAACAGTTATATTTAGTTTTTAGATTTAAAATTAATTGATTGTATAATTGTTCTGCACTTGTAAATTCAATAGATGGTTCTATAAATATACCTTTACTATTTTCATTTTTCATAATTAAACCCTCTCTATTCTCATTTTTTATATTTTCTAATATTTTTATTGCATAAATTAAGTGTTGGGTTGGAGTAAAACCAAATTTCTTTTTAAATGCTTTTGAAAAACCACTATGAGTATCATATTGATAATCATATGATACATCAACTATTTTTCTACCCTCAAATATCTCCTTTGAGGCTAGCAACAACCTTCTTTCTTGAACATATTCCATAATAGACATATTCATTTCAGATTTAAAAACCCTTGAAAAATGATATTCAGAATACCCTACATGGTTGGATATAGTTTTTAATGATAAATTATTTTTCAAGTTCTTTTCTATAAATTCTATACTTTTTAAGATAGCTACCTTATATTTCATAGATTTCTACTCCCTAAATACTTTTATTAATATAATTATATTTCATCTAAGTCAAAATTGGATGTTCCTCGATTGCTCAAATTCTAAAGTATAGTATAATCATATACTACCCTTGAACTCCACAACACTGCCCCTACTCATTTCAATCAACCTACTCCCCACCGCTTCATCAATATCCAAAAGCTCTTCAACTTCTCGTTCACAACTCACTATAACTGGCAAATTATTAAAATATCTAATTTAACGATTTTAGATTAAAAACAACTAAAAGCAAATCAACAATTTGGTTTTGTCAAAATTTAGAATACTTTTCAATAATGATTGAAATAAATCCACTAGATTGCTATAATCAATCTTGGAAACGTTTTCTCAATAATTGAAAATTTAGATCTTGAAAGGTCTGCGTAATTAAATTAAAAATTATATGAGAGGTGTTAAAATGGAAACATTAAAAACAAGATATATTGATTTGCCTACTATGGCAAAATATTTGAAAAAAGTTGGTCCAGAAACTGTTATGAAGCGTCTTGTTCCATATCTAGAAAGCGATTATAAACGTTGGAACGAGTTTCAAAAAATGCCAAGAACTGCACACCATAGTGACATCGGAGTACTTGAATTAATGCCTATAGGAGATTCAGAAACTTATTCATTTAAATACGTAAATGGACATCCTGAAAATCCTAAACACAATTATTTAACAGTAATGGGTATCGGTCTTTTAGCAGAAGTATCAACTGGATTCCCACTATTTTTAAGCGAATTGACATTAACAACAGCTATTCGTACAGCTGCTACTTCTGTAATGGCTGCAAAGTACTTAGCTAAACCCAATCCAAAGAAAATGGCACTAATTGGAAATGGTTGCCAAAGTGAATTTCAAGCCCTTGCTTTTCATCACATATTAGGTATAGAAGAGATTTATTGTTATGATGTAGATCCAGAAGCTACTCGTAAATTGATGGACAATCTAAAAGATGTAAATAATCTTAAGTTAGTAAAATGTAATAGCACAAAAGAAGCATGCAAAGGTGTTGACATTATAACAACTGTTACTGCCGACAAAAGAAATGCTATAATTATTACCCCAGATATGGTTGAACCAGGTATGCATATAAATGGGGTTGGTGGAGATTGCCCTGGGAAAACTGAGCTGGATTCAGAAGTTCTTAATATGGGTGATGTCTATGTTGAATTTGAACCTCAAAGTCGTATAGAAGGAGAAATTCAGCATATGGATGAGAACTTTAAAGTGACTGAAATTTGGAATGTAATTAAAACTGGAAAACCTATAGATAGAAAAACTGATGAAATTACTATTTTTGACTCAGTAGGTTTTGCTTTAGAAGATTTTTCAATTTTACGATTAATGTATGACATTGATAAAGAAGAAAATATAGGAGTGCCTCAAATTCTTGTACCAAAATTGGAAAATCCTAAAAATTTATATAGTCTATTAGGCAATAAAGCTATTAACGTATAAAATTTGAAGTAAAAAACATTCTGCTGAAAAGTGGAATGTTTTTTACTGTAACTTATAATATTTTTTATATGTTAATATATTAAAAAGGAATTTATTGTATAAAATAATTCTCTTCTTATTAATCATACTTTAAATAATATAACTTATTTTAAGTTTAATACATATGATTTGCCATTTTTAGTTTTACCAGATTGTTTAAAGCCAAAACTCTCAAATAGTTTTTGAGAGCATATATTATAATCATATATTTCTTGAACATTTATACATTCAAGTTCCAACTCTCTCGCTCTTAAAATCAATGACCTTAAAACACCTTTTCCAATCCCCTTATTATGATATAGTTTATCGCCTATAACAATTGGTAAATTATCTTTACACAAAGCCACATCCCCAATAGGCTTATATTTATTTTCTTCTAAAACTTCTATAAAATATAATTCTCCTCTACAATTTAAATACTCATACATCCTTTTAAGCTTTTCTTTTGTATATACACTAGCCGCTGGTCCATCAACTAGCTTTACTAGTTCTAAATCTTGATACCATTGAAGTGCAAAATTATAATCATCATCAAATCTTCTTAATCTTAATTTACTGTCTATGTAAATTATTTGAGGTTGGTTTATTTTATCAATAGGCATTTAATCCTCCTTAAATTTGTTTTGTAGTTTCTATATAAATATCATTTAAATACTATTCATAAAAGTATCTTATATTTATAATTTTCTTTTAATACTTCTTAACTCCTGCTACACTTTAAGTAGTAGTTTGAAAATTCGTTTAATTTCAAAGAGGTGTATATGAATAGAAGTTTATTAAAAAATAAGGATTTTAATTTATTAATGTCTGCAACCTTTATATCTACAGTAGGTACAATAGTACAAAATACTGCACTTTCATTGTACGTTTTAGATACCACTCAATCCAGTGTAAAATTTGCAAGTGTATTGGTATTATCATCACTACCTCAACTAATATTAGGACCATTTTGTGGTGTTATATCCGATTGGGTTGATAGGAAGAAGTTTATGGTAATTTTAAACATTATTAGTGCTATGGTAATAATAGTTCCAACAATCTTGTTATTTAATAACAAAATAACACTAAGTGTAATATATGCAATAGTTATTACCTTAGGATTTATAATGGCATTTTATTCACCTACAAGTGCGGGAGTAATAAGAATAATAGTAAAAGACAAGAATCTATCTGATGCATACGCTGTAAATTCTTTTGTTGACTCAATAGAATATATGATAGCTCCAATGATAGGTGCTATCGTTTATAGCTTATTTGGATTGAAAATTATATTTTTACTAAATGGCTTAAGCTTTATTTTAGCTGCTATCTTACAGTTTAAAATACATATACCTCTTAAAAAAGAAACTATCGATAAGTTAAGTTTTAAAAAATTCAATTCTGATTTTATTCAAGGAATAACATACATTTTTAATAATAAAAATCTGTGGTATTTAGCTGTTACTATTATGCTTTTTAATTTCTTTTCCGCTCCTTTGTTCTCTGTAGGAACGGGATATATAGCTAAACTACAATTTAAAGTAAGTAATGAACAGTTTTCACTAATAGAAACTATAGGCGTTATAGCCTCATTTATGGGTCCAGTTTTATATGCATTCACTAAAAATAAAATATCACTTCAAAAACTATTTCAATTATCAATATTTATATCTGCAATACTTATATTATTAATCTCATTAATAAGTACTAACTTTTTAAATAACTTATTTGGTTCATATGTACTGTACTTAATATTGTTTTTTATAATAAGTTTAGTTGAAGGACCTCTTAATATCGCAATTATGACATTAATTCAAAACTCTATAGATATTGAATATATAGGAAGATCTAACGGTATTATCACTACAATGTTTATTGGATTAGTTCCATTAGGACAGTTGTTCTATGGAATGTTATTTGATTATATGTATATAGCTATTCCATATGTCATTTCAGCTATTGCATATATTGCTTTAATAATATTTTATAGACGAAAATGTATGCTATTGCGTAAGCATAATATTGAATAAATAAAGTAATTTATGACTTTAAAATAAATGGCCTTAGAATCAAAAAAGATTTTAAGGTCATTTTTATATTTATACTTTTACATATAAAATGCTTTTAAACTTTTCAATATATTCCTCTCTTACAAACTCTAACTTTTCTAATAATTTTATACTAGGTTCATTAAGTGGATCAACTAGTGCCACAGTTTCATAATCTTGAAAGCTTTTATCAATATATAATAATACTTCTGACAGTATTTCAAATGCATATCCTTTTCTTTGGTGTTTAGGCGCTATTGTATAACCTAGAGTTATTGTTTTATCCTTAATACTAAAAAATATATCCCCAACAATTACATTAGAAGTTTTATTAACTATGGCAAAGTTACCAGTGTCTACTCCAAATACCTTGTACTTTTCCTTATTTATTAAATATTCTATGTAGAGCTTTGAAGTATCCTCCCAACGTTGATACTTACTACATTCTTTATTATTTCTATACTCATATAAAATATCTAAGTCATCAGTAGTTAAATTTCTAATAGCTAATCTATCACTAGTTAACAAATACTTACCTCCTAAAATAAAAACGATGTGATTAATTATAACTTTATTGCTTTAGTTGCAATAAATGTATCAATATGATTATCTAATAATCCATCCCCTAATTTATCTTCATAAAAACCACTAATTACAAAACCAACATCTATTTGACCACCTATTTGACTTTGTAAAGAATGTCCAAATTCTAATGTATCTTTTGTTTCTATTCTTTCTTCTAACTGGTCCTTTGGAAGCTGTTCTACATCAGAGTATGGTATGCTGTTTCTTACAATAAGTTTATTATTTTTTTCCCATTCGTATAAATCAAATATATATGAAATAGGATTTGCAAATCCTGATATTAATACTCCCCCTGGCTTTAAAACTCTATAACACTCAGCCCATACCTTTTCGACATTATCAACAAAACAGTTAGAAACTGCATGAAATATAAAGTCAAAAGTTTCATTATCAAATCTTGATAAATCCCTCATATCACCTTGTTCAAGGTTTATATTTAAATCATCTCTATTCGCTACCATTTTATCTTTTGATAATTGTTCTTTGCTGTTATCGAAAACAGTTACATTAGCTCCAAGCGCTGAAAATATAGGTCCTTGCTGCCCTCCTCCAGATGCCAGGCATAATAGATCTTTTCCTGATACATCTCCAATCCAATTTTTAGGAACAGGCTTTGTTGGTGTTAATAATATTGTGAACTCTCCTTTTTTAGCCCTTTTAATATCGCTGGAACTTACGGGTATTGTCCATTTGTTTCCTATTTTAACTTCATTATCCCAAGCAAGTTCATTGTGTTTTCTTATATCCATATGTACCCCCTACTATTTGTTAATACAACTATATTTTCTAAATCATTAAATATATAAAAATAATTAGAATCAAAATTCCTATAAACATTTGAACCTTCTTATTGTTCTTATAATTCATCAATGTCATAACACTTAACAACGTTATAAATAATAAGTCTATGAGCATTATAGGTATTTCCATCAGCCCAAATAATTTTAAAATTACTAATAACATTGAAACTAATGAAATTATTGATGCTAAGTTAGATAAAAACTCTTTTTTCATATGAATACCCCTTTAATCTAATTGACTTAAATGCTCTTTCTACCTATATATAAACAATGTTTACTATATCCTATTAAGTTGGTATTCTCACAAGTATCTAAGTGATATGTATATGTTTTATTCATTTAAATTAACACTTAAACTTGAAAGTTGTCTATTGTAGCCAATGCACCATGCTAACTCCATAGCAAGTGTAGCAATTCTATCCTTTTGTAACGGATTGGCCTCATTTGATAGACTTCTTGCATCCCATTCTTCACAATCTAAATTATCTGCTGCGTAGAAAAAATGAAATATATCTTTTTCTCTAAATTGAGCAAGAGCTGCAAGTGCTGAACATTCCATGTCTACACAAATACATCCTTGTGATTTTCTCAATTTAACCTTATCATGTGTCTCTCTATATATTCCATCTGTTGTCCACACTTTTCCTATATGATATTTCAAATTATAATGATCTAGTATATTTTCAAATACATCTACATATTTTGGATTTACATCTATTTCATTTGAATGTGGTGCATAATGAAAACTAGTACCTTCATCTCTCATAGCTTTATTAGGTATGATTATGGAAAAGTCATCTATAGATGAATCCAGTACACCACAAGTACCGAAAACAATTAATTTTTCAGCACCCATTGCAAAAATATCTTCTATTACTGCAACACAGCCTGGAGCCCCAACATAAGATGTAAATAAAGCAACTTCAAGACCCTTGTAATTTGCTTTGTAAATAGGAATTTCCATATTTGCTATATAAGTTGAAGTAATTTTAACAGCATTGAGTTCATTTACCAATCTATCAAATGTAAATTTTGAAAAACATGATACTGCAATTTTAGGAAACCCATCAATTGGTTTAATAATATCAAAAGCATTGATTATAGCAGATTTATTTTTATCGAACTCTTTAAGTATCATATATTCCTCCTGAATTCTTATTTGTATAATATCAAACTTTTAAGTAATACTAATCTATTCTACCTTTTTACCTATATACTCTATTGTATGATGATAATGAAATCCTCCTAGTTTTAAAATATAATTTAATTAAGTTTATTTTCTAAAATCGATATTATATATGGTGATTTAAATTCATTAGCTAATATGTCCATGTATACTTCATCATACTTGTTGCAACCAATAATCTTAGCTTCTCTTAATCTTCCCGCTTCTTTAAATCCAATTTTACTATAACATTTTATTGCTTGCTTATTAAATGAGTATACTTTAAGAAATATATTATTCAAATTTAGCAAATTAAATCCGAAATCTAATAATAAACTTAATGCTTCTTTTCCATATCCATTTCCCCAATTATCCTTATCTCCTATAAATATACCGACCTCACCAATCCTATTTATATAATCTAAACTTGGGAACCCAACATTTCCAATAACTTCATTTGTTTCGTTAAGTATAATAGCAAAATTAAACTGCGATTTTGATAATCTCTCTAATGCATTCTTTTCAGATTCTTCATCAATTAACATACTTGCAAATGTCATGCCTATAGCAACATCCATATCATTTACCCATTCTGCATATTTAACATAATCTTCTTTATCAATTGGAGATAAATATATCTTTTTACCGATTAGCTTTTTTAAATACATACGCATTCCCTCTTTTCAATTTGTGTTACTATAAAATATTAAACTAAATAAATATATATCCTTTCGAGTATATAATTTATATATAAAAATTATTTGTTAACGTAACAAAATAGCTAAACCGTAAATAATGGTTTAGCTATTTTTATATTTTATTAAATTAATTTTAGTAAATTAGCCATCTCAATAGCTGTAACTGCTGCATCATATCCCTTGTTTCCAGCTTTAGTACCAGCTCTTTCTATAGCTTGTTCTATTGTATCAGTAGTTAAAACTCCAAATATTACAGGTAACTCCTCACTCAGTGATACAGATGAAATTCCCTTAGAAGCTTCTGCACATACATAATCAAAATGAGGTGTTGATCCTTTTATAACAGCTCCCAAGCATATAATAGCATCATACTTTTTAGACTGTGCCATTTTTTTAGCAACTAATGGAATTTCAAAAGCCCCAGGAACCCAAGAAACTTCAATATTATCTTCGTCTACTCCATGTCTTTTTAATCCATCTAACGCCCCACCTAATAATTTAGATACTATAAACTCATTAAATCTCCCAACAACTATCCCTATTTTAATATCTTTAGCTACTAAGTTACCTTCTATTATTCTCATATACATATCTCCTTTAGTTTAATTTATGTAATTTGCAATTATGCTAATAAATGCCCTAGCTTTTCTTTCTTTGTTTTTAAATAAAATTCATTAACATCATTATGATTCATTTGTATAGGTACTCTTTCTACTATATCTATCCCATGTTCACTTAAATCATTTATTTTTCTTGGATTATTTGTCATTAACCTAAGTTTTCTAGCTCCTAAATCTTTAAGTATTTGAGCACCTATAAAATACTCCCTCATATCTGCTTTGAATCCTAGTTTTAAATTTGCATCTACTGTGTCAAACCCCTCATCTTGTAAGGCATATACTCTTAGTTTATTTATTAGACCTATCCCTCTACCTTCTTGTCTTAAATATAATAATATCCCTTTACCTTCTTTTGCTATTGCTTTCATAGCTGCATCATATTGTTCTCCACAATCACAACGTTTAGAGCCTAATACATCTCCTGTTAAACATTCAGAGTGAACTCTTGTCAATACTTCATCACCTGGTAAAATATCTCCCATTACTAAAGCTACATGATGCTCTCCATTTAACTTATTTATAAATCCATACATTTTGAAATCTCCATATTTTGTTGGCATATTTGTTTCAACAACTCTTTCTATATGGCATTCATTACTTTTTCTATATTCAACTAAGTCTTTTATAGTTATAATTTTAAGATTATGTATTTTACAAAATTCTATTAACTCATCAGTTCTAGCCATAGTTCCATCCTTACTCATAATTTCACATATTACTCCTCCTGGTTTTAACCCAGCTAACCTAGCTAAATCAACAGCTGCTTCTGTATGTCCATTTCTGACTAAAACTCCACCTTCTCTAGCTTTTAGCGGAAATATGTGTCCTGGTCTTCTAAAGTCATTTGGAGTAGATTCTTTTTCTAATACCTTTTGTATAGTTAAAGCTCTTTCGTAAGCTGATATACCAGTTGTTGTTTCTATATGATCTATACTTACAGTAAAAGCAGTTTCATGATTATCAGTGTTGTATTTTACCATTTGAGGTATATTTAGTCTTTTTAA
Organism: Paraclostridium sp. MRS3W1; assembly: GCF_032465715.1. Taxonomy (NCBI): domain Bacteria; kingdom Bacillati; phylum Bacillota; class Clostridia; order Peptostreptococcales; family Peptostreptococcaceae; genus Paraclostridium; species Paraclostridium sp. MRS3W1. Next base: position 11,848 of record NZ_JAWDJM010000106.1, read on the forward strand.
ATATTCCTCAGTAAGTGGCATACAGATAAGCCCCTTACCATAAGTTGCCATGAAGTTTATAGCTTCAGGAGTTACCTTTTCTGCCGCCATTAACAAATCTCCCTCATTTTCTCTATCTTCATCATCTATAACTACAACTATCTTACCATCCTTTATATCTTCTATTGCCTCTTCAATGTGATTAAATTTATACATTTTTTCTACCTCCAATTTATTTTAAATAAATCCATTTTCTTTAAGAAAAATTTCATTTATATTGTTAGCTTGTTGTTTGTTAGGCTTATTAATTCCTAATAGTTTTTCAACATATTTACCTATAATGTCACATTCTAGATTTACGCTATCTCCAATGTTTTTGCTTGATAATATAGTTTGCTGTAGTGTATGTGGTATTATAGAAACCTTAAATACATCATCATCTACATATGCTATTGTTAAGCTTATTCCATCAATAGTTATAGACCCTTTATATACAATGTATCTAAGTATATCTACTGAAGTTTTTATGGTTATCCAAATTGCACTATCTTCCCTTTTTAAATCTTTTATATATCCTATCCCATCTATATGTCCACTAACTAAATGACCCCCTAGTCTAGTGCTTAAACTCAATGCCCTTTCTAAATTTACCTTACTTCCTATTTTTAAAGTATTTAAATTACTTTTTCTAATAGTTTCTGCCATTACATCGGCTTCAAATGTTCCTTTGTTTATATTTGTTACAGTTAGACAAACGCCATTTGTACAAATGCTATCTCCTATTTCAGTTGTCTCTAAAACTTTATTACAATTAATAATAAGCTTAGATGACTTAACTCCATTTTTTATGTGCGTTATAGTACCGATTTCCTCAACTATTCCCGTAAACAATTAATCGTCACTTCCTTTCAAATATCCCTCTATTAAAATATCTGAACCTACTTGTTTATACTCTAATTTATGAAGTTTAAATGCTTCTTTTATATCATCTACTCCTTGTCCTCCAATAGGAGTTTTAGAGCTTTCTCCTCCTAGGATAATAGGGGCTAAATATACTTGAATTTTATCAACTATATTTTCATTCACTGCTGAAAAATTCAAGCTCGATCCTCCTTCAATTAAAATGCTATCTATATTTAACTCTCCTAATTTATTTATCATTTCTTTTAAATCAACTAAGTTGTTTTTTAAATTAACAGTTAATATTTCAACACCTTTATCCTCTAGTAATTTCATTACATTTCTATTTGCATGTTTTGTAGTTACTACAATAGTTCTAATTGATTTTGCACTAGATACAATTTTTGAATCTATAGGTATTTTAAGTGTTGTGTCTACTATAATCCTTATTGGATTTTTACCGTTTTCTAACCTACAATCTAACATTGGATTATCTTTTATAACAGTATTTATTCCAACTAATATACTCATTACTTCACTTCTTAACTTATGTACGTATCTTCTTGACTCATCACAGCTTATCCATTTTGATTGACCTGTAGTTGTTGCTATTTTTCCATCTAAACTCATTGCAACTTTCATAACTACAAATGGTTTTTTATTTTTTATATATTTTAAAAAAACTTCATTTAATTTTTTATTTTCTTCATCTAAAACTCCAACTTTAACTTCAATACCTGCATCTCTAAGTTTTTTAACTCCATTGCCTTGCACTAACGGATTTGGATCTACAGATGCTATAACAACTTTATTTATTTTGCTTTCTATAATTTTATCTACACAAGGAGGCGTTTTACCAAAATGAGAACAAGGTTCTAAATTTACATACATCGTTGATCCATTTAAGCTCTCTCTTGAGTTTTCAATTGCATTTATCTCTGCATGTTTTCCTCCATACTTTTCATGATAACCTGTACCTACAATTTTGTTATCTTTAACTATAACTGCTCCAACCATAGGATTAGGATTTACTTTTCCTATTCCTTTTCTTGCAAGGCTAATAGCTAAACCCATATAATATTCATCCATTATATTCTCCTTTCACATCTTGTGATTTATAAAAGAAAATAATAAAAGCCCTGAGTTTAAAACTCAGGGCTTTTGTATCATAAAAATACACATATTAAATTAATTAAAAAAGCTCTGAAATATAAAATATTTCAGAGCTTACAAATCAAAATAATAGTATATGCTTATATACATTACAATACATTATCTTCTTTCATCCAGACTTTACTGTCGGCTTCGGAGTTTCACCGAATCATGCCAGTTACGGCTCGCGGGCTTTACCGCCGGTAGGGAATTTCACCCTGCCCTGAAGATTATTCAATTCTAATTAGATAATAATTCTTATATGTTAAATTGTCAACATATAAAATTAATTTTTTAATTAAATGACTTATGAATATATATGTTGCTATCTACTACATTTTTATTTTTTATTAACGCATATTTATAGTCATTTATAAAGTTTGAGTTCTCATTTTTTATAATCCTTACTTCTTTAGAATTAGTGTTATTTGCTATATTTACAATGTTTACAGTAAAAAATTTTTCATTCGTATTTGATAGCAATTCTATTATTTTTTTCTGGCTTAACGTTGAACAAATTTCACCTATATCAACCATAAAAATATATTTACTTTTGCATTTTTCTATTAATAAATTTAAGTCTCTATCATCGGAATAAATTATTTTAGCACCTATATTTTTTAATTCAGTTATTTCTAAACACTTGTTGCTAGTTACTATATTAAAATTAGATACTATTTCATTGAAACTTTTTATTGTATTAATAATACTAGTTTCATACTTATCTATTATCATTAAGGCGCTTAATAAGTTATTATTAGGAGTACTTGCTTGTTCTAGATTTTTTTTCATTTCTTTTATGTCATATATTTTTTCGAAATTGTTATGTGGATATTCGTAAGCATTTCCTACTGGGCAATTTATATACTCATTCAAACACTCTAATGCTTTGCTTATTTTACCACATTCAATATATGCTAAGCACTCCATAAAATATAAATCTTTAAAATTTGGAATTGACAATCTAATTTTTTCTATAAATTTTATAGAATCATAAAATTGTTTTTCATTTGAATATGCCTTTACTATGTTCAGAATTAAATATGGATAAAAAACATAATTATATTTCAACTCCATAAGGTCTAAAGATTTTTCATAAGACTCTATCGCACTTTTAAAATCTGTGATTCTTGCGTATTCATTCCCTAAAACATAAAAATAATAGGCATCTTTTTCTTCTTCTGTGTATGTATTTAAAATTCCCATATTTCTTTTATATTTAGACTCTATATTAACCTTATTTGGGTCATATCCATAATGATAAATCTTAATATCTATATTTTCAATACACTTATCTTTATTATGCTTTTGAATACAATTAGCTATTTGTTCATGTACCTTCCCTCTAAATCTATACTTTTTTTTATTTTTAAAAAATCTAAAAACTACATATTCTCCTACTTCAATTCCGTTGATTATATTTGTTAGTCTAAAAAAATATCCCTCTGCTAATTTTTTGCTACTTAATAATGCTTTCAATTTTTTCAAATCTTCTTTTGAGATTTCTTCATCGGCATCTAAAAATAATATATAATCTTTGGTAGCATACTCTAAAGATACATTTCTAGCTTCACTAAAATCATTGTTCCATTTATGGTTTATTACCTTCGCATTGTAATTACTACATATATTTAAAGTTTCATCATTTGATCCTGTATCCACAATTATAATTTCATCTGCTATTGACTCTATACTATCTAAACATCTCTTTATGTTTTTTTCCTCATTTTTGACTATCATACAAACACTCAAACTCTTCAATCTATCCACTCCCAATTATAAATTTAATAAAAAGTTACTTTTATAAATATACAATTTACTTTATTGATTTTAAAAAAAGAGGCTTACCATAATTAATATGATAAACCTCTGAAATTTATAAATCTTTCCCAGTAAAGTCTTTACTTGCACTTGTTAAAAAACCTATAGATGAAAATAATAAATTTTTAATTAATATTAGAGATGGATTATTTACATTAATATCTAATACATAAGCACATATGGTAACAATCATCGCCATTACAGCAAAAGTTCCTACCACTAAAACTTTAGTCTTTAATAACTTAGGACTAGAAGTGCATGTTTTGGTTGATCGCTCTAGTATATATCCTGCAATAGAAGAAAATGCTGTTCGTATAGTAACTAAATTTCCAGTAGCGTCTAGTTCAGTATCGAAAATTGATATACACACAACTACAAATGAAATTAATCCTAGAATTATTAAATATTTACATGCTATTCCTAGTTCATTAAAAAATTCTTTTATTTCCTCTAAAATAATTTTTATTACTCTTTTTATCATATTAATCACCATCATAACTATTTAAATATAGTTACTTATTATAATATGTCTTTAAAATAAGCATTGTTACTTAATTGGAATCAATATCCATTTTAGTTTTATTTTAATTTTTTTGGGTAATTAAATATTAGTTATAAATTTCATAAAAAAGGAAGCGATTTTAATGTTTGGTTTACTAGAAGGCCTAGTTGAAAAAAATAAGGAGTATATAAAACATGGTGATGTTGCTAATTACATACCTGCCCTTTCTAAGGTAGATAAAAATCAACTAGGAATAGCTATTATCGATTTGACAAAAGATGGCTATAAAGATTATTTTGCTGGAGATTATACTACTAACTTTGCAATTGAAAGTACATCTAAAGTTATTACACTTATAATGGCTATGATGGATCATTCTCCAGAATATGTTTTTCAAAAAATTGGTACGGAGCCCAGTGGTTTTCCATTTAACTCAATACTTAATATGAATATAAATAATAAAGATGTTCCGTCTAACCCTTTTATAAATGCTGGTGCAATAGTAGTTAATTCTTTAATTAAAGGAAAAGATAGTGAAGAAAAAACTGATAGAATTTTAAATTTTACTAGAAAGTTAGCTAATAATGATTTTATAGATATCAATGAAGAAATTTACTTATCTGAAAAAAGAACAGGTGATATAAACAGATCTTTAGGTTATTATCTTAAAGGTAAAAATGTAATTTCAGGAGATGTTGATGATATTTTGGACTCATACTTTAAACAATGTTCTATGTCTGTTTGTGCCCTAGATTTAGCTAAAATAGGATCTGTTCTAGCTAATAAAGGTGTTTGCCCTTGGAATAACAAAAGATTAATACCTGAAGATATCTGTACAATCGTTAAATCAATAATGGTTACATGTGGTTTATACGATGAATCAGGTTCATTTGCCGTTCACATAGGTGTCCCTGCTAAGTCTGGTGTTGGAGGAGGTATTTTAGCAACAGTTCCTAATAGAATGGGTATTGGTATATTTGGCCCATCTCTTGATTCAAAAGGAAATAGTGTCGCTGGAATTAAGTTACTACAAGAACTATCTAAAACTTTAGATTTAGATATATTTGAATAAATAAAAAAGCAGCCTAATATCTATTAGGTTGCTTTTTTATTTATTATTCTATATAAATGATCCTATACAAAGCAATGCTATTGATAGTACCATTATTATTCCAACAAGCGGCATAACAAACTTCAACCATTTGTCATAAGTTACATTTACCATAGCAAGTGATGCTAATATTAAACCAGTTGGTGTTATTATACCAATTAAACCTTGACCAAACATATAAGCTGTTACTATTATATCTCTGTTAACACCTACTACATCAGCTAAAGGTGCCATTATAGGCATTGATAAAACCGCAAGTCCTGAAGATGAATTTATAAAGAATCCTAATACTATATAAACTAAATACATCACTCCAGAGAATGCTATTCCACCCATACTTGATACGACAGTACTTAATGAATATAATATAGTATCACTTATAAGTCCTCCGTCCATTATAATTGTAACTCCTCTAGCAAGTGCTACAATAAGTGCTACTCCTAATAAATCAGCTGCTCCTTGTACGAAGTTTGACACAAATTCACTTTCTTTTTGTTTTGATAATGGAACCATTATAAATGTTACTGCAAAGAATAGTGCTGTCATTTCCATGAACCACCATCCTAATTCTTTAACTCCATAAATCATTACTATGAAAGATAAACCAAATATTAATAACATTAATTTTTTTCTAAATGTAAATTCTACTTCAACGTCTCCACTTTCACTAGCTAAAAACCTTTTCTCTATTTCCTCTTTTTGAGCGTAGATTAAAGATTTCGTAGGATCTTTTTTTACCTTTTCTCCATATTTGATTATGTATATTAAAGTAACTACAAGAGCTATAACTAATGCTAAAATTCTAAGAGGCATACCTTGTGTAAAACTTACACCTGCTATATTAGAAGCTATTATAGTTGAGAATGGATTTACTGTAGCTGCCATTGTCCCTATACATGACCCTAAGAAAATTGTAGCGATGGCAACTATAGCATCATATCCAGCAGCTATGAATATAGGTACTACTATAGGATAAAAGGCTATTGTTTCTTCTGCCAATCCAAATGTAGTCCCTCCTAGAGCAACAAGAGATGCTATAATTACAATCATCCATTTTTCTTTTCCTTTTAATGCTTTAGATAGTGCATTTATCCCTGCTGTAAATGCTCCTGTACTATTTATAACTCCAACTAATCCCCCTATAACTAATACGAAAGCTATTATATCAATAGAATCATATAATCCTTGTATCGGAGCTTTTAAAAATGTTGTTATAGCCCCAAATATTGTTGTTTTTTCTTTAGCTAATTTTTCATATGTATTTGGTATTGCAACTGGCTTTGAGATAGCCCCACTAGTAAACTGTTTTAAGTTTACATTTACTCCTAATTTATTTAGTGTTTCCTGAGTTCCAGCATATTGATTAGACTCTCCATTTGGAAGCTCTACAATAAATTTTGAGCTATTAGTGTCATAGCTAAGTTTTGCATATTTTCCTGATGGTATTATGTAAGTTAACCCCATAACTACAAGCATTACAATTAGAATTACAGTATACGCTGTAGGAAATGAAAACTTTTTCTTGTTCTTCATAAAATTACCTCCTTTTTTTCTTGTTAATAAGATAATATCACTACTTTGATAATTTTTAAATAACCTAATTTTATTTCTGAATTTTTTAAATATTTTCCTAGTAATTGGAAATATAAAAATAGCCACTTTATAGTGAAAGTGGCTATTTTTATATTTCCAATTTTTCAGTAAGTCTGTAAT
>NZ_JAWDJM010000107.1:0-23332 GCF_032465715.1 Paraclostridium sp. MRS3W1
ATATATACATTGGTGAATATAAAATAAAAAGGAGATTTTAATATGTCTAAAAAGGTTATAGTAGTAGGTGGAGTTGCAGGTGGGGCATCAACAGCTGCAAGGCTTAGAAGATTAGAAGAAGATTTTGAAATAATTATGTTTGAAAAAGGTGAATATATATCTTTTGCAAACTGTGGACTTCCATATTATATAGGCGAGGTTATAACAGAAAGAGAAAAACTTATAGTTCAAACTGTTGAAGCTATGAGTGATAAATTTAATATGGATATAAGAAATTTAAGTGAAGTTATTGAAATAGATAAAGAAAATAAAAAAGTAAATGTTAAAAATCATAAAACAGGAGAAACATATGATGAAAGTTATGATGTATTGGTTTTATCCCCAGGGGCAAGTCCGATAAAACCTCCTATAAGTGGAATAAATGATTGTAATAATTTATTTACATTAAGAAATATACCTGATACAGATAAAATAAAGGCTTATGTAGATAAAGATACTACTAAAAAGGCTGTTGTAATAGGTGGAGGATTTATTGGGATAGAAATGGCTGAAAACTTGGTTGAAAGAGGCATATATGTAACGCTAGTTGAAGCTAGTTCTCAAGTTATGGCTCCTCTTGATGTAGAAATGGTAAGCACTATACACGAACATTTAATAGATCATGGTATAAATTTAATTTTAGATGATGGAGTAAAAGAGTTTAAAAACAATGGTAGAATAGTAGCATTAAACAGTGGCAAAGAAATAGAAACAGATTTAATAATTTTATCTATAGGAGTTAGACCTGAAACATCAATAGCTAAAGATGCAGGATTAAAACTAAATGAAAGAGGCGCTATAGTTGTTGATGAATATATGAAAACTTCAGATGAGAATATATATGCATTAGGAGATGCTGTAGAAATTCTAGACTTTATAAACAAAAAACCTACAATGATACCATTAGCGTGGCCAGCTAACAGACAGGGAAGATTAGTTGCTGACAACATATGTGGGAAAAACATTAAATATAAAGGAACATTAGGATCATCTGTAGCAAAAATATTTGATTATACAGTAGCTACAACTGGAAATAATGAAAAAATATTGAAGAGACTAGGAATAGATTATGAAGTTGTGCATATTCATCCAAACTCAAGTGCTGGATATTATCCAGGGGCATTTCCTATAGCTTATAAAATGATATTTGATAAAAAAACAGGTAAAATATATGGAGCACAAGGTGTTGGTATTGAAGGTGTAGAAAAACGTATAGATGTTTTAGCTACTGCAATAAAGGCTAATTTAACTGTATTTGACTTACAAGATGTAGAACCATGTTATGCACCGCCATATAACTCAGCTAAAGATCCTGTTAATATGCTAGGATATTATGCATCAAATATCATAGAAGGAGATATAAAAACTATACAGTATCATGAGGTTGACGAAGTTTTAGATAGAGGAGATATAGTTTTAGATGTAAGGGATGAGTTTGAGTTAGCAACAGGAATGATTGAAGGTTCTATTAATATACCTCTTGGATCATTAAGAAAAAGAATAGATGAAATACCAAAGGATAAAAATATTTATGTTACTTGTCAAGTTGGATTAAGAGGATATATTGCTTGTAGAATATTAACACAAAGAGGATATAAATGTTTTAATATAGATGGTGGAATTAAGACTTACTCGTCTATAAAAAGAGCTAAAAAAGCTGTTGAAAATCAAAAAAATAATGTTGAATTTAATGAAAATAATCAGTTAATAAATGAAGAGGTTGCAGTTATGAATGATAATATAAAAGCAAATATTAAATTAGATGCTTGTGGACTTCAATGCCCAGGGCCAATAAGAAGAGTTTTTGAAGAAGTTTCAAAGATGGAAAGCGGAGATATAATAGAAGTAAAAGCAAGTGATGTTGCTTTTAGCAAAGATATAAAAGCATGGTGTGAAACAACAGGAAACGCATTATTAAAAGCTGAGTTTAATAAAGATAAAAAAGCTTATGTAGCATATATACAAAAAGGAGAAAATCCTGTTAATGCAAAAGCTTCATGCTCTTTAACTAATCAAGTTGGAAAAGATGGGGCAACAATGGTAGTATTTAGTGGAGATTTAGATAAGGCTATAGCATCATTTATAATAGCTACAGGTGCAGCATCAATGGGTAAAGAAGTTACAATGTTTTTCACATTCTGGGGACTTAATGTATTAAAGAGAAAAGAAAAAGTAAAAGTTCAAAAAGATACTATGGAAAAAATGTTTGATATGATGTTACCAAGCAATACAAATAAACTTCCTTTATCAAAAATGAATATGGGCGGAATGGGGCCAAAAATGATAAATGAAATAATGAAAAAGCATAATGTTGATGATATCGATACATTAATAAATAATGCTATAAATATGGGTGTTAAACTAGTTGCTTGTTCTATGAGTATGGATTTAATGGGAATTAAAAAAGAGGAACTTATAGATGGGGTAGATTTAGGTGGAGTTGCAGCATACTTAGGAGCAGCTGAAGATTCTGGATTAAACTTATTTATATAATTTAATAATAATAAAAAGGGAGTGATTTAAATTACTCCCTTTAATTTTGTTATTTAATATTTAAAATTTAGAAACTATGTATTTAAGTTATATTAAGTAATGTAAATTTATATAATTTATTAGATTATATAAAAAGAGAGATGTGGTTAAATGAATTATTTAAGTTACTTAAATATTAAGAATTTCAGAGGCGTAAAAGACTTAGAATTAGAAAATTTACTTACAATAAATATAATTGTTGGGGATAACAATAGTGGTAAAACTTCTATTTTAGAAGCTATATCACTGTTAGAGAATCCAGATAGTGTAAGAAATATGATAGTCAATGCGGCTAAAAGAGACAGTAATAATGTATCTAAATTTGAACTCTTTTTAGAGATGTTTCCTAAAGGTCAAAATGAAAATAGGAGTATACATATTGATTCAATTATAAATCAATGTGAACATGAATTTAAAATACAAGGGAACTTAAGTGATGTAATTGACTTCAATGATATGGAGAGAAACTTTGAAAGTAAGGTTTTTGAAGGGGTAGTAAGTCTTAAGCAGAATAACCAACAATTAGTTAATAAAGAAATATATATTCAAGAAAATAAAAAATTAAGATTTAGTGGAAGTTATAGGACTATAAAAATGGTATACATAACACCCTATGACCATTTTAAAGAAAATTCATTAAATACAACTATAGAAATTATAAAAGATGGAGACAAAGATAAGATAATTGAATTACTTAGAAAGTTTGATGAAAATATAATAGGGTTTGAAGTTTTACCAAATGAGTACATGAATACGTCAGCCATATATGTAAATCACAAAAAGTTTAAACTAATGCCATTATCTAGCTTTGGAGATGGAGTAAAAAAAGTAATAACATTAGCATCAGCTATAATTAGTTCAAAAGGTGGTATATTACTTATAGACGAAATAGAGACTGCTATATACAAAGATATGATAAAAGAAGTTTTTGATTGGTTTGTAAAAGCATGTATAGAATATAAGGTTCAGCTTATTTGTACTACTCATAGTTTAGAAGTCATTGACTCAATGATTGATGGAATAGAAAATAAGATAGATGATTTAGCTTGTTTTAGAATAGAATCTATAAATGATTATGCGTACACAACTAGATTTTCAGGTAGTAAACTAAAAGATATAAGAACTATATTAGGTCAGGATGTGAGATGATGAAAAATATTTTATTTTTCGTAGAAGGAGTTCATGATGCTAACTGTGTAGCTAAGATTCTAGATCTGAATGGTTTTAAAGAAATTAGAAGTATAGATAATCTACCTGAAATATGGAAAAGGAAAATACCTAGAACATACCCTTTTGTTAAAGATAGAATTGAAAGATATGTACCGATCCCATCATATTTTACAAATCAGAAAGTTATAATTGTAATTATTTGTACAAATGGAGAAGGAAGACTTATAAAAGAAATTGATTTATATATTAGTAATATGAGCAAATCTGAGTTAAACCAGATAAAGAGTATATGTGCAATTTTTGATGCAGATCAAAAGATAGCTAAAGAAACCTTTAATGAAAAATTTAAAGATAAGAAAAAAGACATGATTATATGTAAACAAGATTTTTTAGATGAAGAAATAAATATAAAAGGAGAAAAAATTAATTTATATAATTATTTCTTTCCTGACAATGAAAGTAAAGGAACTTTAGAGAATTTATTACTAGATGGTGCATGTATAGTTTATAAGGACCTTATAGAACAAGTCAATGATTATATTAAAAATATAGATGAAAAACATAAATATAATTGGAGCATTTCTAGTGAAAATAAAGTAAGGGTAGGATGTATAGCTAATGTTTTTCAGCCAGGAAGTGCAAATCAAAGTTCAATAAGACGTGATGATTGGATAAGTGAAGAGAGTATTAAATATAGTGAAGATATTAGAAAGTTTTATGAATTTATTGTGAATATAATAAATTTTTAAAATATAATAATTTTTTTTATTTATGATTTATTATTTTTATGTGGGGTATATATTAATTGAGAATAGTTTGATTTATAATTAAATTAAGATCTTTAATGTGTATGATTTTATACATATTTTACTATAATTAATAAAGTAGACAAAAGAAAAGAGAGGTAACGTAAATGGGAAATTGTAATTCATGTCCATCTAAAGGAAATTGTAATAAGCAAGAAACTTGTACAATAGAAAATAATCCTAATAATAAAATAAAAAATATAATAGGCGTAATGAGTGGAAAAGGTGGAGTTGGAAAATCTACTGTAACAGCTCTTATTGCAAAAAAATTAAATAAAATGGGATATAAGGTTGGTATATTAGATGCAGATATAACAGGTCCAAGTATTCCAAGACTTATGGGAGTTCAAGATGAAAGAGCAACTTCACCAAATGGAAAAGATATATATCCTATAGTAACTAAAGATAACATAAAGGCAATGTCGATAAACTTTATGGTTGGAGAAGAAAATCAAGCTATAGTATGGAAAGGACCTATAATTAGTAACACAGTAAAACAGTTTTATAAAGATGTAATGTGGGAAGAACTAGATTATCTATTAATAGATATGCCTCCAGGGACAGGAGATGTTCCACTTACAGTAATGCAAAACATACCTTTAAATGGAGTTGTTATGGTTTCGGTTCCTCAAGATATGATATCTATGATAGTGGCAAAAGCTGTAAATATGGCTAAGATGCTTAATATAAAAGTATTAGGTGTTGTTGAAAATATGAGTTATATTCAATGTCCAGATTGTGATAAAAAGATAAAGTTATTTGATGGAGAAGAAACAGAAGAATTCTTAAAAGAAATGAACTTAAAACTTTTAGGAGAACTTCCAATGACTAAGGAAATTGTTAATATAACACACAATGGTGTTGATGATATAAGTGACGAGTTAAACAATATACTAACTGGAATAGTAGAAAATATAAAATAGAATATAAATAAAAAAAGCGACCTTGTTTAAAGGTCGTTTTTTTATGCTATTTAAAATTATATTTAAATTTTGATATTTTAGAAATTTAAAAATGTATAAAAATGAGATAATTTGTTTTTGAAAAATAAAATATTGTAAAAATAATGAATATTTGGAAAATTATATTGTTTTTAATATAACAATGTGATACTATTATAAAAAAAGAATAATACATAAAAAAATAAAGGGGGCGTAATATGAGTAAATCAGCAGTTAAAGAAAAAAAGAGTTTTTTGATGAAGTCTCTAGATGGGATAGAGTACATAGGTAATAAATTACCACATCCAGTTACTTTATTTGCAATGCTTTGTGTTGCAATCGCTATTATATCTGCAATAGCAGCTAGTATGGGGTTAAGTGTAACAGCCGAACTTATAAATAGAGAAACAATGGAAGTAGAGAAACAAACTATAACAGCAGTTAGTTTATTAAATGGTGAAGGTTTTAAATACATGTTAGAAAATGCTGTAACAAACTTCACTTCATTTGCACCACTTGGAGTTGTTTTAGTTGGAATGTTAGGAATAGGACTAGCTGAAAGTTCAGGGTATATAGGAACATTACTTAAAAAAATAGTTAGTGTAACACCATCAAAATTAATAGTTCCAACTATGGTTTTCTTAGGAATAATGTCAAATATGGCGTCAGATGCAGGATATGTTATATTAATTCCACTTGGAGCTTTAGTTTTTATGGCTTATGGAAGGCATCCGCTTGCAGGAATAGCAGCAGCATTTGCTGGAGTTTCAGGAGGATTTAGTGCAAACTTATTAATTGGGACAGTAGATCCTATGCTTGCAGGAATAACAAATGAGGCAGCACACATACTGGATCCTACAGTTAGTATAAGTGCAACTGCGAATTACTTCTTTATGGTAGCATCTACATTTTTAATAACAATATTAGGGACTATAATAACTACAAAAATTATAGAACCTAAATTAGGTAAATATGATTCTAAAATGGCAAAAGATTCAGCTGGAATGTCAAGAGCTAGTGACTTACAAACTATAAAACCTGAAGAAGCTAAAGCAATGAAAGCTGCAAACTTTACTTTATTATTTATGGTAATTGGGTTAGTTATTCTTGTTGCAATGCCTAATTCATTTTTAAGAAACCTAGATAAAGCAAGTTTCCTAGATTCTATAGTTGATCACTCAACTTTAATGAATGGTCTAATACCAATAATAGCATTATTGTTCTTTGTACCATCAGTGGTTTACGGTAAAATTGCTAAAACTGTAAAAAATGAAAAAGAAGTTGCAGCACATATGAGTAAAGCAATGAGCTCAATGGGTGGATACTTATGTTTAGCATTCGTTGCAGCTCAATTTATAAAATACTTTGAATATACAAATTTAGGAACTATAATTGCTGTAAGAGGAGCAGAGTTCTTACAGTCTATAAATATAGGTTCAATACCATTACTTGTTGGATTTATAATAATAACAGGATTTATAAATCTGTTTATGGGATCTGCATCAGCTAAGTGGGCTATAATGGCTCCTGTATTTATACCAATGTTTTTAAAACTTGGAATAGGTGCAGATGTAGTTCAAACTGCATATAGAATAGCGGATAGTTCTACAAATATAATATCTCCACTTATGAGTTACTTTGCAATGGTTATAGTATTTATGCAAGCATATAAGAAAGATACGGGAATTGGTACGGTTATATCGTTGATGTTACCATATTCTATGACATTCTTAATAGCTTGGACATTACTATTTGTAGTATGGATGAGTTTAGGAATACCGGTAGGATTTTAAATTAAATATAAAAAGAGCTGTTTCATTTATGAAACAGCTCTTTTTTATATATTATATATCCTATGAAGTTTCACACCTATTGAAATTTTTTCATAAAACTCAATATTTGATTTATCTAGATTTAATATTGATTTAACTTTTAAAATTCTGTATCGAATTGTATTTTCATGCTGAAATAATTCACTAGAAACTTTTTTATAATCGCCATCATGGTTGACGAAGCTTATTAGAGTTTCTAAAAGGAAGGATTTATTTGCTTTATCATAGTCTAAAATAGGTTTCATTATATTGGAATATAGTTCTTTAGCCTCATCTAAGTCTTTACAGCACATAAGCAATGAATATATACCTAGTGAATTATATTTAATTATTTTTTCGTTAGATATTGAGTAAGAACTAGAAGAAATTAATGCTTGATTTATTGCATTTTTACAGGATGTTATAGGTATGTAATTATCACTAATTCCTATTATAGAATCATTAATATTATATTTTATATGATTAATATAAAAATCTAACATTTTGTTTAATTCGGATTTGGATATGCTATTGTAAGTTATTAATAGCAATAAACCATTCTTAAATGGTAAACATGTAGTTGCCTTATTTTTTGATAACAAATCTATTAAATTTTTATTCCAGATATCATTTATATTTTCTGAATAACAGTATATGGCAGTTACATATTTTAAAAAAGAATAATTTATAGATTTTAATGTATTGTGGATATCACTATTAGATAAATTGCTTTCTAGTAGTGAAGATATTCTCATTTCTAGTATAATGTTTTTTTGTTTTTCTAATATAAGTGACATAATTTCATTCATTACATCACCATAGGAAGTAGTATAGTCTATAGTAACTATAGGAAAATTAATATCATTTCAAACTTCTATTAGTTTTTGTGTAAAACTGTTTAAATATTCATTTGTTATGCAAAAACAAGCACATCCACATGAATCTATAAATTTTAACGCATATAAAGCATAATCTTCATCATCTTTAAATGGGAAAAAATTACTTATAAAAAAATCACCTTCTTTCAAGACTAATTTATCCCTATTAACTTCTATAGGACAATCAAAAACAGATACTCTATTGATAATTCTATCTAAACCTTTATGGCCAGCTATTACTTTGCTATCTTTAAAAATATCGAGCTTTAACGCATCTCTAACTGATATACCCACTGAAATACCCCCAATACTATATTTAATAATATTTTAACAGAAATTTTAAAATATTTGTTAAAATTGTGAAAAATACAAAAAATTCAAATGTATTATTATAAATTTTACAAACTAAGATTGTTAAAAATATATTATCATTTAATCAAAGTAATAAATCAGAAGGGGGAATAATTGTGAAATTGGAAATAGGTAACTTTTATGTAAAAAGTATAGAATTTAGCAATGAGACAAGTTATGAAAATGGTATTTTAAGATTAAATAAAGAGGAACTCTTAAACTTTATTAAAGAAGATGAAAGAATAACAGATGCGGATTTACATATTGTAAACCCTGGAGAAATGATAAGATTATGTCCTGTAAAAGAAGCAATAGAACCTAGAGTTAAAGTAGATAATAGAGCATTATTCCCAGGCTTTACAGGTGATTTAGAAAATTGCGGTCATGGCAAAACACATGCTTTAAAAGATTGTAGTGTACTAGTTGTAGGCAAACATTGGGGAGGATTTCAAGATGGATTAATAGATATGGGAGGAAAAGGTGCAAAGTATACTTACTTCTCTAAAATTAAAAATATAGTATTAGTTGCTGACACAAATGAAGATTTTGAAAAAAATGAGCAGCAAAAGAAAAATGATGCTTTAAGAGTTGCAGGTCATAAGTTAGCTGAATATATAGCAAAGTGTGTACAAGAATTAGAGCCTGAAGAAGTAGAAGTTTATGAACTTGAGGGAATTACAAAAAGAAGTGAAAAAGTTAATGGACTTCCTAGTGTAGTGTTTGTTATGCAATTACAATCTCAAATGGAAGAAGATGGATATAATGATTTGACTTATGGATGGAACACAAATCATTTGGTGCCAACATTAATGCATCCGAATGAAATATTAGATGGAGCTGTAGTATCAGGAAGCTTTATGCCATGTTCATCAAAATGGTCCACTTATGATATACAAAATGCACCAGTAATAAAAAGATTATATAAAGAACATGGAAAAAGCTTGAACTTTTTAGGGGTTATATTATCTAACTTAAATGTATCATTAGAGCAAAAGGAACGATCTGCTATATATGTAGCGCAAATTGCTAAGACATTAGGCGCAGATGGAGCAATAGTTGCAGAAGAAGGATATGGAAATCCAGACGCTGATTTTGTAGGTTGTATAGTTGCACTAGAAGATGTTGGAGTAAAAGTAGTTGGACTTACGAATGAATGCACGGGAAGAGATGGAAACTCACAACCTTTAGTTACATTAGATGAAAAGCTAGATGCAATAGTATCTTGTGGAAATGTTTCTGAACTTATCGATTTACCTCCGATGGAAAAAGTTATAGGAGAGTTAGAGTCATTATCAAGAGATGGATTGTCAGGAGGATGGAGTGATGATGAAATACTAGGTCCTTCAGTAAGAGAGGATGGATCGATTATAATGGAAAACAATGCTATGTTCTGTGGAGACCAAGTGTTAGGCTGGTCAACTAAAACAATGAAGGAATTCTAAAAATAGGGGGTAAAAATATGAAAAAGGCTATAGTATACCTAAATCAATTTTTCGGGCAAATAGGAGGAGAAGACAAAGCTGATTTTAAACCACAAATAAAAGAAGGGGTTATAGGGCCTTCAATTCAGATGGAGAAACTATTAGAAGATACTATTGTTACTCATACTATAATATGTGGGGATAACTTTATGGGATCCAATACAGATGAAGCAGTAGCAGTTATAATTGAACTTTTAAAAGATAAAGACTTTGATATATTCATAGCTGGGCCAGCATTTCAAGCAGGAAGATATGGAGTTGCATGTGGACAAATATGTAAAGCGGTAAAAGAGAAACTAAATAAACCTGTAGTTACTTCAATGCATGAAGAAAATCCAGGGGTTGATATGTTTAAAAAATATATGTACATTTTAAAGGGCGGAAATAGTGCTGGTAAAATGAGACATGATTTAGCTAATATGGCAAAGATATCTAACAAAATATTAAGAAATCAAACTATATTAGATTCACAAACAGAAGGTTATTTCGGAAGAGGAAATAGACATCAAGTTTGGATTGAAGATGAAAAAATGGCAGCTGATAGAGCTGTTGAAATGATTATAAAGAAATTAAATAATGAAAGTTATGAAACAGAGCTACCTATACCTAAAATAGATAAAGTAGCAATAGCTCCAGCTATTAAAGAATTAAGTAAAGCAACAATAGCATTAGTAAATACGGGTGGAATAGTGCCTGTTGATAATCCAGATAAAATACAATCAGCATCAGCTACTAGATGGGGAAGATATGATATATCAAGCACTGATGATTTGAAAAGTGGCGTTTATAAAACAATACATGCAGGATTTGATCCAGCTGTAGCTGATGATGATCCAGATGTAATAACACCTATAGATGCTCTTAAAACTTATGAAAAGGAAGGCGTAATAGGTAAATTGCATGAATACTTTTATTCAACAGTTGGGACTGGGACTACTCAAGCAGAAGCTGCAAAGATGGCAAATGAAATAATTCCTTATCTACAAGAAGCTAAAGTTGATGCTATCATAATGGTTTCTACATGAGGTACTTGTACTCGTTGTGGAGCAACGATGGTAAAAGAATTTGAAAAAGTAGGTTTTCCAATTGTCCAAATGTGCAATTTAATACCTGTTGCAAAAACTGTAGGATCTAATAGAATAGTACCTACAATATCAATACCATACCCTCTTGGAGATCCTTCAAAATCTAAAGCTGAACAATTTAAAATAAGATATAAGATGGTAGGGACAGCATTAAAAGCGTTAACTACAGATATAGAAGAACAAACTGTATTTAAAAATTAATATTTATCAATGTAAAACTAAAAATTAGGAGGATAAATATGAAAAATACAGTCAAAAAAGAGGATAATAGAGTATTTTATATTTCGTTATTGATAGTATTACCTATGTGTTTATGGGCAGTGATATCGAGTAAAAGTTTTTCAAAGGCAGCAGATGCAGCATTAAGTTTTTTGACAAGTAAGTTTGGATGGCTATATTTAATATCAATGCTATTGTTTGTAATATTTGCAATATGGTTAGCTTTAAGCAAATATGGAAATATAAAATTAGGGCCAGATGATTCTAAACCGGAGTATTCAACTTCATCATGGTTTGCCATGTTATTTGGAGCTGGGATGGGTATTGGTCTAATATTTTGGGGAGTAGCAGAACCATTATCTC
This sequence comes from Paraclostridium sp. MRS3W1, assembly GCF_032465715.1. NCBI lineage: Bacteria > Bacillati > Bacillota > Clostridia > Peptostreptococcales > Peptostreptococcaceae > Paraclostridium > Paraclostridium sp. MRS3W1. Next base: position 11,677 of record NZ_JAWDJM010000107.1, read on the forward strand.
ATTTTGTTTCACCAAAAGGTAACATAGTCCCTGGAAGCACAGAAGCTGCGGACTTTGCCATTAAATCATCATTTCTTCACTGGGGGATACACCCTTGGGCAGGGTACAGTATAATTGGATTGTCTCTTGCGTACTTTCAATTTAGGAAAGGAAAATCAGGGTTGATAAGTTCAATATTAGAACCTGTAATAGGAAAAAAGATAAATGGATGGATAGGAATAACAATAGATGTTCTTGCTGTATTTGCAACTATAGCAGGGATAGCCACATCTCTAGGACTTGGAACTATGCAAATAAATAGTGGACTTAGTTATTTGTTTAATGTGCCTAATAACGCTATTACTCAAATCATTATAATTGTTATAACAACTTTTGTATTTATAGCTACAGCTGTATCGGGAGTAGATAAAGGAATAAAGAAAGTATCCGATTTAAATTTAATACTAGCGCTTATAGTAACTGCTGCAGCTTTTTTAGTAGGGCCTACATTAGAAATAATAAATAGTTTTACAAATTCACTAGGAAGCTATGCTCAAAATATATTATCAGATAGTTTAGCAATAGGAGCATATTCTGACAATACTTGGACAAATAAATGGACGGTATTTTACTGGGCATGGTGGATAGCTTGGGCTCCTTTTGTAGGGACATTTATAGCTAGAATTTCAAAGGGAAGAACTATAAGAGAATTTATAGTAGGGGTTATGGGAGCTCCAGCAATTGCATCTTTTATATTCTTTGCAATATTTGGGAACCTAGGAATTAATCTATCTTTTGGAAAAGGGTTAGAACTTACGGCAATTGAAAATATAGCATCCGATGTATCTACTGCATTTTTTTCAGTACTTAGTAATTATAATTTTGGGTTTATAATATCTATTATAACAATAATACTTCTAATTACATTTTTTATAACATCAGCAAATTCAGCTACATTTGTTTTAGGAATGTTTACATCACAGGGAGATTTAAATCCAAGTAACAGAAAAAAAATAATGTTAGGCTTATTACAATCTTTTTTAGCTGTAGTACTTTTGTTAACGGGAGGTCTAAATGCACTTCAGACTTCATCTCTGATTGCGGCGTTTCCATTTATATTTATAATGATATTAGCATGCATTGCCTTAGTTAAAGAACTCAGAAAAGAAAATCTAAATGAAAAAGAAGAAAAGGAAATTAGCAAATAAATAGATTAGAGCTACTTCGAAATGGAGTAGCTCTGTTTTATTAAAAAACATTATAAATACTTAATTTCCCACAATATGCTAGAATTAATGTATGAAGTAAAAAATATAATATATAGTAAGTTAGGAATAACTAAAAGGAGGTATTAACATGCAAATCTTAACAATTGAAAATATACCAGGGAAAAAAATAGTAGAAGTTGTTGGGTTAGTTAAAGGTAGTACAATAAGGGCAAAACATATAGGAAAAGATATTGGAGCAAGTTTTAAGCAATTAGTTGGTGGAGAGCTAAAAGGATACGATGAAATGCTAGAAGAAGCTAGAAAAGTAGCTATAGGAAGAATGGTTGAAGATGCAGAAAACAAAGGAGCTAATGCTATAATAGGATTTAGATTAACATCAGCAGCAGTTATGCAAGGAGCAGCAGAGATGCTAGCTTATGGAACTGCTGTAGTTATAGAGGAAGAAAAATAAATTGTTATATTTTATAGGAATGATAGTTATATGTGCATATGTAGCTATCATAGTTGGAAGTATAATATTACTTATCTTAAAGGTTATAGAAAGAAAAAAAAGAGAAACAAGAAGAAGACTGGGATAAGTATGATGATTATTAAATTTATAAATTTAAATAATTATGAATATTTTTAAAAAGTATTGACAAAATATATTAAAAAGTCATATTATAAAAATAAGCAATTATAAAAAAAGCTTTGACGAGAAAGAGTAAGGTTAATGTAATCTTTACAGAGAGTACCCGGTTGGTGAGAGGGGCAAAAGATAATTTAGCTTGAATACATCTCTGAGCTGCACTCCGAAAGATAACAACCAGTAGGCAGTTGCCGGATTTTGCACACGTTATAGTGCTAGAGTATCCCAATAAGTTGGCGTACTTGAAGAGATCATTATTGCGAGATAATGATGAATTAAGGTGGTAACACGTGAGTAATACTCTCGTCCTTTTTATAAGGACGGGAGTTTTTTTATTGTATTGGCGCCGTATAATATTTAAGCTCCCATCCTTAAAAATTAATTTATATAAAATTTTAAGGAGGATTAATTATGAAAAGTATAGATGAACAAATAAGAATAATATCTAAAGGTGTAGATGAAATAATAGGAATAGAAGACCTTAAAAATAAATTAGAAAAATCTCAAAAAGAAAATAAACCTATGGTGGTTAAACTAGGATTAGACCCTAGTGCACCGGATATACACTTAGGACACACTGTTGTACTGAGAAAGATGAAACAGTTACAGGACCTAGGTCATAAAGTAATTATAATTATAGGAGATTTTACAGGTAAAATAGGAGATCCTACAGGAAAATCTAAGGCTAGAAAGGCTCTTAGTACAGAACAAGTATTAGAAAATGCTAAGACGTATGAAGAACAAATTTTAAAAGTGCTAGATAAAGAAAAAACAGAAATTGTTTTTAATAGTAAGTGGTTATCAAAGTTAAGTTTTGAGGAAGCTATAAGTTTAGCCGCTACTACTACAGTAGCTAGAATGCTTGAAAGAGAAGACTTTAAAAAAAGATATGAAAGTCAAACTCCAATATCTCTACATGAATTTTTCTACCCTCTAATGCAAGGATTTGACTCAGTTGAGATAAAAGCAGATATAGAATTAGGAGGAACTGATCAAAGATTTAATGTATTAATGGGAAGATCATTACAAAAAGAATTTAATCAAGAACCTCAAGTAACTATATTTATGCCACTACTTGAAGGATTAGATGGTAAAGATAAAATGAGTAAAAGTTTAGGAAATTACATTGGAATAGATGAACAAGCTAATATAATGTATGAAAAAGCTATGACTATACCTGATGAACTTATAATAAAATACTTTGAATTAGTAACAGACATTCATCCTGATATAGTAGATAAGATTAAGTTAGACCTAGAAGAAAATAGAGTAAATCCTAGAGATATAAAAATGAACCTAGCTAAAGAAATAGTTAAACTATACCATGAAGAAGAAAAAGCTATTGAGGCTGAAAATAGATTTAAAGAAGTTTTTCAAAAAGGCCAAATACCTAATGATATAAAAACTGTAGATGTATTAAAATCTGACTTTGATTTAATCAATGAGTTAGTTAAAAATAAATTAGTAAGCAGCAAAAGCGAAGTTAGAAGACTTATAACACAAGGTGGGGTTAAAGTTAATAATGAAAAACTAGATGATATAAAGAATGTAAACATAAATGATACTATGATAGTTCAAGTAGGAAAGAAAAAATTTATTAAAATATGCTTAAAATAATAATTTAAATATTTATTTAAACTTCTAGACTTTTTTAAATCAAAAGTCTAGAAGTTTCTTTATAATTTACATTAACTTAGTAAGTTAATAGTTAAAAATAATACATATTAAAACATTAATAAAGTTTGATATTAAACTCATATACATGTATAATTATTTTAGAATGAAATTAAGTTACTTTTTACAAAGGGAGTTTATATAATGAGTAATATAAAAATACTATGTGATACAATGAATGATGTACCAGAGAATATAATGAAAACATACGATATAGAGGTACTGCCAACAACTATAATATTTGAAGGAAAAGAGTATAAAGCAGGAGTAGACATAGGTGAAGATGAATTTTACAAATTACTAAGAAGTAGTGAGAATATACCATCTACATCTCAAATTACATATGCTACATTTAAAGAAACTTTTGAAAAGTACATAAATGAAGGTAAGCAAGTTTTATACTTAGCGGGTTCATCTGCTGCATCTGGAACATATCAATCAGCTATGATAGCTAAAAATGATATTGAGGGAGAGGTTTATATATTTGATACATATGGACTTTCTATAGGCGGCGGAATTTTAATAGGTGAAGCTGCTAAAATGGCAACTGAAGGATACGATATAGAACAAATAATGAATAAATTAGAAGAAGAAAAGGAAAAGGTAAATGTATTTTTCTCTGTTGATTCATTAGACTACCTACAAAAAGGTGGAAGAATATCAGGAACTAAAGCTGCTATAGGAACTTTACTTAATATAAAACCAATATTAAAAATAGAAGATGGTTTAGTTAAGCAAAAGACTCAAGTAAGAGGTAGTAAGAAAATAATACCTTCATTGATAGAACAACTTAGATCAGAAATTGGTGAAGATTTTTCAGACAAAGATGTCTATGTTGGATATGGTGATGATGTAAACGAACATAAGAAATTTATGGAAAAAGTAAAAGAAGAGTTAGAGCCAAGAAATGTATATCCTTTCAGAATAGGAGCTTGTGTTTCTTGTCATTCAGGACCTAGCGTTTTAGGAATAGCATGTTTAAAATAAGGAATTATAATATTATAATAATAAAGAAAAAGACCTCTTAATTTAGAGGTCTTTTTCATCTGCAATTTTTTTGAATATAGTTTAATGAACTTTTCATATCGTTAAAAGAATTTCTAGGAATCATTAAACGTTCAATTCCATTATAAAATCCATAGACATCAAAAATTTTATCTATTTTTACTTGTATTATATCGTCGATAATATCTATATAAATGCATTTAGAATATTTACTAAAAGATTTAAATATAAGAATTTTATTGCTACTTAGTTGAATCATTTTAAAACCATTAAGGTATAAATTACTATCTAAAAAATTCATAAATTCTTCCATAAAATTACCTCCGACTACTAGTATTAACAAGGTTTTTGATTTATATAACTATTTACTAAAAATTACAACATTAAGTCATAAACTTGTATAAATTTTCCTATTGTAGTAAATTAAAAACGAGGTTAAGTGACATAATTATATATATACTTTGTAGGAGGCAAGTCAATGAAAATAAATAAAGAAAAATTCATATATGAATTTACAAGAAATCAAGCTACTCATGAAGAAATACATGAAAATATATTAGAGGGAATGAATGTGCATGGAGCAAATTTTATAATTTTAATTTGTGCAATAATAATAGCATCTGTTGGGCTGAATATGAATGCTACTGCAGTTATTATAGGGGCAATGTTAATCTCTCCACTAATGGGTTCAATTATAGGAATAGGGTATGGTGTAGGTACATATAATGTGAAGCTTTTAAGAGAAGCTTTCAAAATTTTAATAATTTCAATTGTAATAAGTATAGTAACATCTACACTTTATTTTTCAATTACGCCAATAACAACAGCCGGAAGTGAAATATTATCAAGGACTAGTCCTACTATTTGGGATGTTATAATAGCTTTTGTAGGTGGAATAGCAGGGATGATAGGTATAACTCGTAATAAGGCAAGTAATGTTATACCTGGAGTTGCAATAGCAACTGCGCTTATGCCTCCACTTTGTACAGCTGGATATGGACTAGCGACAAAACAATATGGAATGTTTTTTGGAGCTGGGTATTTATTTTTTATAAATGGATTTTTTATAACAATAGCAACTGTAATAGTTACGAAAGCATTAAATATTCCAACAAGAATAAACATATGCAATATAAAAGAAAGAAAAGTTAAAAAATTTATAATCATAGCATCTATAATTGTTATAATTCCAAGTATGTTTTCTGCAGTTAGTATGATAAAAGAAACTCTAGATGAAAGTAATTTAGATAAATTTATAAGAGAAGAATTAGGAAATCAATATGTTGTAAGTAAAAAAATAAGTGAAAAAAATGATACAATTACATTAGTTGTAGTAGGGGAAAGAATCTCTAATAATCATTTAAAAGAATTACAACAAAGTTTAAGTGATTATGGATTTGAAGATAAAAAATTAGTTGTACAACAAGATGAAAGTAAAATTTCAGATATTGACAAATACATAAATGAAATTAAAAACAAAAGTAGTGATTTTATAATAGACAATCAGTCTAAAAGTAAAAATGAAGTAGAAAAACAAATTAAGGAATCTGAAATGGGTACAAGTGAAATTTCAAAAGAGTTAAAGGCTATATATCCTCAAATAAATGAAGTATATTCAGGTTATTTAATTGGTGAAACGGATAAATCTAAAGAGATTCCTACCTTGGTAATATATAGTAGTGATGAAAATTTTTCAAATAAAATAGATAATATTGAAAAATGGTTTGAAGCAAGAACAGGTCAACAGAATGTAAAAGTCTATGTAGAACAACGTAATCAAGAGGATGCAAAAACAGATAATGAAATTAATAGATAATTTTAACAATAACAAGCAATAAATACTAATTATAGATGATTTTTAAAATATATGTTTGTTTTATTATAGAGAGATATATAGAAATATGCTATAGTTAGAAAAGTAAAATATATTTTGGGAGTTGGGGCAAAATGAGTGAAAATCAAGAAAGCTTAGTTGATCCACTTTTAAAAAGTGGTAGCGTTTATAAATTAAAATGTGATAAATGTAGATCTGTATCTATACAAATTACACAGAATAAAGAACCTGATTGTATTTGTTTAGAATGCGGAGGTAAATGTATTTCATCAAAAATAAAATAATTTATTTAAAAAGGCTACTTCAAAATAGTTATAAAAATATTTTTGAAGAGTCTTTTTTACTTTAATATAAAAATTATTGTTCTTAGGAGGAATAAATGAAAAAAACTATAGGCGTACTAGCTCATGTAGATGCAGGGAAAACTACATTTTGTGAGCAAGTTTTATATCACACAAAATCAATTAAAAATAGAGGAAGAGTGGATGATAAAAACACTTTTTTAGATAATCATGAAATAGAAAAACAAAGAGGTATAACTATATTTTCTGAACAAGGCAAATTTTATTATAATGGATCAAGTTATAATTTGATAGATACTCCAGGTCATATAGATTTTTCTCCAGAGATGGAAAGATCTATAAGGATAATGGATTATGCAGTTGTAATAATAAGTGCTGTAGAAAAAGTTCAAGTACACACTAAAACTGTATTTAGGTTATTAAAAAAACATAGAGTTCCTACTTTTTTATTTATAAATAAAATTGATAGAAGTGGTATTGATGCAGAACTTTTATTAAGTGATATTAAATCAAAACTAACTGAAAATACTGTGGATTTAAGCGATAAATTAAATATAGATGGAAGCAATATAACATTAAGTGAAGAGTTAATTGAATTTATAGCTGAAAGTGATGAAGAACTAATTGAAAGATATTTAAATAATGATTATGATGAAAAAATATGGATATATAAGTTGAAAGAAAAAATAAAAAAGTGTGAGATATACCCTATATTGAGAGGTTCTGCCCTTCATGATATAGGAATACATGAGTTTTTAGAAAAGCTTGATTTATTAACTTATACGGAATACAAAAATGATGAAGATTTTATAGGGAAAGTTTATAAAGTAAAGTATGATGAGAATAGAAATAGAATAACGTATGTAAAAGCTATTAGAGGTAAAATGAAAGTAAAAGATGAAATTTCATATATTGTAGGTGATGATATACATACTGAAAAAATTAATAGCATTAGAATATATAATTCTAATAAGTTTGAAAGCATTAATGAAGTTGAAGCAGGTCAAATTTTTGGAATTGAGGGTTTAAGCGAGGCAAATACAGGAGCTGTTTTGTATAAAAATTTTTCAAGTAATTTTTATGAAGCCGATTGTGAATTAGATATGGTACCTACATTAACTTCAAAAGTTATATTTGATAAAAGTTTAAATGTAAAAGAAGTTTTGAGTATTTTTCAAATTTTACAGAATGAAGAACCTTCTTTGAATATAGTATGGAATGAAAATTTAAAAGAAATACAAGTAAATATAATGGGTAAAATTCAATTAGAGGTTCTAAAGGAAATTTTAAAAAGTAGATTTGGTTTAAATATTGATTTTGGAAAAAGTGAAATATTATATAAAGAAACTGTAAAAGAAAGAACAATAGGATATGGGCATTTCGAGCCGTTAGGTCATTATGCTGAAGTACACTTATGCATAGAACCTGTTGTGAGAAACAGTGGAATTAAATTTAAAAGCATTGCACATACAGATAATTTAACTCAAGGACATCAAAACTTAGTTAAAACTCATATATTTGAAAAAGAACATAGTGGAATTTTATGTGGATACCCTGTAACAGATATTGAAGTCACATTAATCAATGGAAGAGCTCATAACAAACACACTAGTGGAGGTGACTTTAGACAAGCTACTTTAAGAGCATTAAGACAAGGTTTAGAGCAAGTTGAAAATGAAATACTAGAACCTTTTTATAAATTTAAAATAGAAATAGGCTATGAATATATAGGTAGAGTAATTTCAGATATACAAAAAATGAATGGAGAGTTTGATAACCCTATAATAAATGAAGACATTTGTATAATAGAAGGTAGAGGACCTGTTGCCACGTTAATAGATTATCCGCTAGAAATCATTAGTTTTAGCAAAGGTAGTGGAAGTATTGTATTTATATTTGATGGGTATGATGTATGCCATAATAAAAGTGAGGTAATTTCCAATAAAGGATATGATAAAGATAGTGATATTGAATATACGTCGAATTCTATATTTTGTTCAAAGGGAGAAAGCTATACTATAAAAGGAAAAGATGCGAAAGAATTTATGCATTGTCTATAAAAAAGATTTTTTTACAAGAATATAATATGATAGTAATCAATATAATATAGAAGTTTTAAAGCTTAAATATTAGGGGGGATTATTATTGTATTGTAAGAACTGTGGAAATGAACTAAAAGAAAATGCTAGTATATGTGTAGATTGTGGAGTTTCTATAGGTAAAGGAAATAAATTTTGTAAATTTTGTGGAAATGAAGTAAATGAAGATTCAAAGTTTTGTATAAGTTGTGGAAATGAATTGAATAAGCCTTATATACCTAAAATTAAGGATTGTACTAATCGAAAAATATATTGTAGAAACTGTGCAAATGAAATGGATTGTGAGTCATCTATTTGCACTAAATGTGGAGTAAAAAGGGGTGGAGGAAATTCATATTGTTATGCATGTGGGAAAGAAACTGATGAAAAGGCAGACATATGTGTTCACTGTGGAGTAGAACTTAAAAACAGATTTTCTATGGTTAATTCAAAAGGAACAAAGAGTAAATTAATGGCTGTAATTTTATGTATATTATTTGGAACTATGGGAATACACAGGTTCTATGTAGGAGATAACACTGAAGGATTTATTTTACTAGCATTAACTTTAGGCGGGATTGTAACGTGTGGAATAACTACTATAATTAGTGGGATTTGGGTAATTGTGGATTTGATTTTTATAATAATAGATAAAATAACAGATGAGAATGGCGAACCACTTCAATGGTAAAAGAATTAGACTTTTAGTATACATTTTTATAATTACAATAATATACTTAATTCCAATTAGTTATATAGAAGGTAGAAGTTTTTGTTTATGGTATAATTTATTTGAATTAAAATGTTTTGGATGTGGAATTACTAGAGCTTTTTTTAATTTATCAAGATTAAATATAAAAAAAGCTATAAATTATAATTATATGATTATACTGGTTATTATCCCAATATATTTAATTTTAAAAGATATATTGAATATATTAAAGTGTGAATTTAAAAATTTAAATAGAAAATAAAAGCATGTAGTTAATAACTACATGCTTTTTTTATGTGATTTATTAAAAGATATACTAAATTTAGGTGAGTTGAATTTGTATTGTTAAATTGAACCCATATGTTACAATATTATACAGTTAAACTTATAAAAAAGGAGAACGTATGAAAAGATATAAAAAAACACAAAAAATAACAATATTTATTATTTTATTTATTGCAATTATATTTACATCAGGGTGTCAAAGTGAGAATTTAAAGGAAGTTAAAAATGAAACACAGGTAAAGTCTTATGAATCAAATAATAAATCACAATCGGAAATACACTTTATAGATACTGGAAATAGTGATGCTATACTTATAAAACAAGGAGACGAATCAGCACTTATAGATGGTGGAGATAATGATGATGAAGGAAGAGTTGTAGAATATCTGAAAAAATCAGGAATAAAAGAACTTGAATATGTATTTGCTACACATCCTCATGCAGATCATATTGGAGGACTTGATGCAGTTATAAACTCAATACCAGTAAAAAATGTTTATGTAAGTAATGGAGATGCAAATACAAAAACATATAGGGATTTTATAGAAGCTATTGCAAACAAAGGACTATATCCTAGTGTACCTTTATTAAATAGCGAGTTTGATTTAGGAACGTCAAAGTTTAAAGTTTTATCAGTTGCAAATACAGACGATCCAAATAACAATTCTATAGTTCTTGAATATATAAACGGAAATGATAAAATATTATTAATGGGAGATGCAGAATCTGAAATAGAATCAAAAATAAATACTGAAGATGTAGATTTGTTAAAAGTGGGGCATCACGGTTCTCATAGCAGCACAAGTAAAACTTTTTTAGATAAGATATCACCAGAATATGCAGTTATAATGGTAGGTAAGGATAATAAATATGGACATCCACATAAAGAAACTATGGAGAAGTTAAAACAAGAAAATATTGAAGTACATAGAAGTGATGAGTGTGGGAATATAGTTGTTATATCTACTGGAGATGGATTGAAATTTGATTGTTCAAAAGGTAGTTATAAAAGTGGAAGTGATAAGGGGGACTCAAATAATAACCCAGGAAATATAAATAGCAGTAATTTAAAAGAAGAAAAAGTATATTGGACACCAAATGGGAAGTCATATCACACAACTAATAAATGTAAAAACTTGAGTAGAAGCAAAAACATACTTTCAGGAACGATAAAAGAGTCGGGAAAACTTGATCCATGTGATTCTTGTCACTAATTAATATGAAATAATAATTGAAGTATTTAGTTATTATTGATATATTATATTAAGAAAAAAATTAAATATATATTTAGACGCTAGGGCTAGCATCAGGAGGAAATATGATTGATATAACAGAATTAAAATTTGAATTTAGACAACAAGGAGAAGCTCACAAAGTTGATTTTATAGGTCTTTGTCATATAACAGAAGATCTTTTATGGTTTTGTGAAGAAAGTAATGCTATAGTTTTTGGATTTGAAGATGATAGTGAGTATAAATTAGTTATTAATGAAGATACAGAATATGAGGATATACAAGAGTTCTTTGACAATATAGGAGAAGATCAATGTATATCAGATAGTATAAATATAAAACTTTTAAATTATAGAAATTAAAAAAATTTTAAAAAAGTGTATACATTTTTAAAATAAGTGATATAATAAGTAGTACAGTGATTAAAGAATTACTGATTTAAATAAATGGAGTTAAAAACTTCATGTAGGTATTTAGGAGAACATTTCAATGACTAATGGAATAGTAAAATGGTTTAATAGTGAAAAAGGATTTGGATTTATATCTGTAGAAGGTGGAGATGATGTATTCGCTCATTTCTCAGCTATACAAAGAGACGGATTCAAAACTTTAGAAGAAGGTCAAAAAGTAAGCTTTAATATAGTTGAAGGTGCTAGAGGTCCTCAAGCAGAAAACATAACTATATTATAATTATAGAT
>NZ_JAWDJM010000108.1:0-10255 GCF_032465715.1 Paraclostridium sp. MRS3W1
GATATAATTAATCCATATAACGATCTTTTGAGGTCATTAAGTTTTAATTCAATAGGAAATAAATTCAATGTAGGAAATACAAGTATAGATATAAGTTATAAAAACCAAAAAAATTTAAATATCAAAATGACTTCACAAAAATCTATAGAACAAGGAAAATGGACTTTTAATTTTAGAAAAAAAAGTATAAAAGAAAAAGATATAGAGATCTATATTAGAACGAAAAATAAATATAAAATAAACAATATATTTCTACAAGATGGGAATAAATCTTTAGTTCTTATGAGCAGGTATAATAAAATAAAAAGTTGTGATGAGAGCAGAGTTAACAGATATATAAGTTCTAATGAATACATACCTTTTTTTAATGTTCGTTTCACTGAAGATATATATGAAGACTTAAAGCATCTAGAAGGAATTGTTAAGCTCTATAAAATTCGTAATAATTTTGGAATTTTATATTTAGATAAAGATAATATAGATCAAGCTTCATATATTTATGGATTAAAATCATTAACCTCAATTGAAAGGCATATAAAGATGGTTCAGTTAGCTAGTATAAATTTAAGTACTGAAAATGGGATAACAGCAACAGAAGAAATAGGGGCAAATTATTTTAAGACAAATCCTAATATAAATATAAATGGCAGCAAAGTTTTAATTTGCATAGCGAATTCAGGTATTGATTACCTACATCCTGATTTTATATATCCAGATGGGACTTCAAAAATTCGTTATTTATGGGATCAAACAAAGGATGAAAATCCACCAGATGGATTTAATATAGGAACTGAATACACTAGAGAAGATATAAATAAAGCAATAATTGAAAATAATAGAAACTTATCTGTAGATGAGGAAGGAATAGGAACTGCATTGAGTGGGATATGTAGTGGTCTAGGAAATGTGAATAATGAATATTCAGGAGTTGCAGAAAGTAGCGAATTGATAATAGTTAAACTAAAAAAAATAAATGGTTTTTACAATAATTCAATGCTAATTGCAGCTTTAGAATATTCATATGAAAAAGCAAAAAAAGAAAAATTACCATTAGTTAATAACATAACATTAGGAAGTAATCAAGCTGTTTCTAGTGGAGTAAGTACTATTGAAAGTGATAAATTTTATGAATATGGACTTTGTAATGTTGTAGCTGCGGGAAATGAAGGAAGTGGAAACCACCATGCCACAGGAAGGATTAAATTTGAAGGAGAAGTAAAAGATATAGAAATTGAAGTGCATGAGGATGAAAAAGAAATTGAAGTAGACTTATGGATAAATAAACCGGATAAATTAAATGTAATTATAGTATCTCCAACTGGGGAAGAAAGTAAGTTATCATATGTCTCAAATTATAGTGTAATGGAAGGACTATTTGATTTAGAGGGAACTAAATATAGTATTTATACAATATATCCTTTACCATATGGTGGTCAACAACAAACGGCGATTAGATTGACCAATGTGAAAAAAGGAACTTGGACAATTAGATTAATTGGTCAGTATATAACGAATGGAATTTATAATTTGTATCTTCCAAATAAAGGGTTAACTAAATCTATTGTAAAGTTTAGTTCAAACAATCCAAAATATACAATAAATTTTCCTGGAGGATATAGAGATATGATAACTGTTGGGACCTATGATAGCATAAATAAAAGTATTTGGGCAGACTCATCAAGAGGACCTGTAATAGGGGTTATAGGTAAAATGATTAAGCCAGATATAGTATCTCCAGGGGTTAATATAATAGCTCCACATCCAGGGGAAAGATACTGTACTGTTACCGGCAGTTCTGTAGCATCATCTTACGTAGTTGGAGGCATTGCGCTAGTTATGCAATACACATTTTCAGACAGATATTATAAAAATAAAGCGGTTGTTCAGAAAATAAGAACATTTTTAAGAGGTGGTGCGAAGAGAAGCCATCAATTAATATACCCAAATGAAATTTATGGATATGGAATTTTAGATATAAAAGGAGCATTTGATCAGTTAAAATGATTTTTTAGGAGGATACTAATGGAAAAATCATATATTATTTCTTACAATGGAGAAGAATATGAACTAAAAAATGAATTAGAAAAGTATAATATCAAAAAATATACGATTTTAAATAACAAGTTAGCTAATATATATGTAGATGAATCTTTTGATGGTAGGATTTTAAATAAACTTGAGTTTGTATATGATTGGATGTTATCTATTCCTGTAAGTTCCCTTATAGAAATTGGGGACGACAATTATGATAAAGGAGCAAGAGCAAGAGAAGTGTCTGAGGTAGACTATATAGATAGAAATCCATACATTGATGCATTTGGCGAGGGAACTATAATTGCTATTATTGACTCTGGAATAGATTATTTACATCCGGATTTTATTAATGAAGACGGAAGTAGCAAGATTATATCTATATGGGATCAAGAAAGTGACAAAGGCAATCCACCAGAAAATTTAAATTTTGGAAGCGAATTTACTAGGGAGGACATAAATAAATATATAAAAATTAACAGCTATGAGTTAACTAAGGATATAGTAGGTACAGGAACTATAGCTGCAGGAATATCTTCTGGAAATGGAAGGTTAAATTCACTATATAAAGGAATAGCACCAAAAAGTGAATTACTTATTGTAAAATTAAAACCTATTAAAGATATTTATAAAAAGGGTACTGTAGGTTACGAACTTAGTGATTTCTTAGCAGGAATTAGTTATGTAGTAAATATTACAAAAAAATACAATAAAAACTTTATATTAAACTTAACTGTTTCGGAGAGAAGTGAATCTATAATTTTAACCAATTTTTTAGATACGTTTAATGAACTTAAAAAAGATGGGAAAATAGTGGTTAGTGGAATGGGGAATCAAGGAAATACAGACATTCACTTTAGTGGAAAATTTACAAGCATGGAAGAAACAGAAGATGTTATTATACAAATAGGGAACCAGGAAAATTTAGATATTTCAGTAAGCTGTATTGGACCTGATAAAATTTCAGCAACTTTAATATCGCCATCTGGAGAGTATAGCTACCCAATTCAATATTCTCCAGATGAAAACATATATAATGGCACCTTTAATATTGAAAAGACTAAATATTCGGTCCGATATATATATCCATGGGTAAAATCAGGAACAGAAGAAATTTTCATTAAGCTAAAAAATGTAAAACCAGGAATGTGGACATTGAGGCTAGAACCAGAATTTATTATAACGGGTGAGTATGATGTTTATTTACCAAATAAAAATTTAATAGATAAAGACACTAGATTTGTAAACTCAAATTATTTCTCAACCACTAATATTTTTGCAGCTACAGAAAATGTTATATCTGTAGGTGGATTTAACAATCAAATTGATAGTATGTGGCTAGGGTCATCAGTAGGAACATTAAATCAAGTACCGTTAAAACCTGATATAGTTGCCCCATGTATAAATATAATAGGACCTTATAAAGATAAAACGTATATAAAGGCTAGTGGGACTGGTGTAAGTAGTTCTATTGTAACTGGTATTGTAGCTATATTAGTAGATTTTTTAGTATCTCAAAGCAATTTAAATCAGAGGTTAATATTCACTGATATAATAAAGACATATTTAATGATAGGTGCTGATAGGTTCATATATAAATATCCTAATATAAGAATGGGATATGGAGTTTTAAATTTAAGAAATACTATACAACAAATATCTCAAAACTTAAGATAAAAGAAAGGATAATATGAAGAACTAAAAACATAGTTTATATAAATTAAGAACAACATAAAAAAGGCTATGACTTAACAGTCATAGCCTTAGGTAAATACTTTAATATATATTTATTAAATTTTAAAATTATATATTTTATATTATCCTATTAAAGATACAGCGTCTGCACAAACAAAGTAGAATTTTCTTTCAGCTTCATTAGCAAGTACTATTACATTATCTATGCTACCAAGTACTTCAGCACCTTGTAAGCTTAAAGCTCCTGCTGTTAATGTAGCAGTACCAGTTATATTTCCGCCTGCTAATTCTTTTAATATACCTTCATTACAACAACATTCTTCACACTTAGGGTTACAATCATCTTTTTTACATTCTTTACCAAGTAGACATTTAAATGCTTGTCTAACAGCTTGGAAGCGTGTAACTGGAGGAGTAGTTCCAGGAACGTTACCTGCAAGTGCTTGGAAAGCGATAGCTTTTAGATTACATAATGATGCTAAGTCTACATTAGGAATTGTAGTAATAAGGTCTAATATTAAAGTAAGAAGTCCTTCTAAAACATCAGCAGGTAAACCAGCTAAAACAGCAACTATAGCTTGAAGAAGAGCTATTAATGGAGCGAATGCTACAGGGTCAGGAGCAAGAGCTGTTAACTCAGCTATGATTGCATTTAGTAGAGCAACAGGATCATCTACAGGTAGTGGTATTGGATATAATGCTTGCCCACTTATATCTATAGTGTCACATTCGCAACCTGGTAACTTATTTAAAGATCCAGTAAGTGTCCCAAATAAATTATCTACGCTTAATGTTGGTAAAAGTCCTATTATTGATAATGGGCTTCCAACAACGTAGTAATCTGTAATAAACGCAAAAGCATTAAAGTCTACATTTTCTCTTATACCTTCACAGCCTAATAATTCTAAAGCTTTTTTCATACTAGGTTTACAGCAGCACTCTATATGCTTTTTCTCTGGATAATGTTTATTTTGATTACAATAATTCATTTCTTTTTTAGGATATTCTTTTTTTTCACACTTATTGCATTCACATTTTTCGTATTCGCAACAATTCATATATCTATTATTTTCGCTCAATGGATTGCACTCCTTTATATTTATTAATATATAGAGATTAAGTTTTTCTCTATAATGTAATATATTTAAATAACCTTATAAATGTTACAAAAAAGTATAAAAAATAACTAATTTAGTTATGTAAATTGCAATCTAATTTATAAAATTAATTAAAAATAGCTGTAACAAAATTTGTTTCAATATCTAAGGATACTAGACTTTCTAAATGACAAATTTATATGTATAAATTTTTATATAAGGTAGAATGATAAGTTAGGCTAATAAATCATAATATGATATTAAAAGTATATTTATATTAAGTTATACGGTTCTTTTTAAACAAAAATATAGACAATATAGTAGAATAGGCATAATAAAAACTTATTTAAATACATATATAATTATATAAATTTATGAATATTCCAGTATAAGGGTGTGGTAATGTAAAATGAAAAATGCAAAGTATTATATTTTTAAGATACTGATATTAACTTTTACCATAATATTAGTTTTTTTTATATTTAGAAAAATATTTACAATCGATTCAATAAAAAATGAAAAAAATATAGAACCTAGTATAGACTATAAAATAGTTGAAAAGATAGATAAAATGACATTAGATGAAAAGATAGGCCAAATGATATTGAGTGGATTTAATGGAACGTGTTTTAATGAAGAATTAAATACTTTACTAAATGATTTAAAAGTAGGAGGTGTCATACTTTTCTCAAGGAATATAGAAGACTCAAAACAGTTAAAAAAGTTGACTTCAGATATTATAGATACAAATCAAGATATTCCGTTTTTTATATCTATTGATGAAGAGGGGGGTAGAGTTAGTAGACTACCTAAAGATATAAAAAAATTTGAAAGCTCTAAATCTATAGGGGATAGAGGAGATGAAAAATATGCATATGAAAATGGAAGAGAAATAGGTAGGATTTTAAAAAATCACAATATAAATATGAACTTTGCTCCAGTGCTAGATATATATAGTAATCCTAAAAATACAGTTATAGGAGATAGAGCTTTTGGAGATAATGAAAAAGTTGTATCTAGTATGGGTATAGCAACTATGAAGGGATTAAGAGATGAAAATATAAT
Organism: Paraclostridium sp. MRS3W1; assembly: GCF_032465715.1. Classification (NCBI taxonomy): domain Bacteria; kingdom Bacillati; phylum Bacillota; class Clostridia; order Peptostreptococcales; family Peptostreptococcaceae; genus Paraclostridium; species Paraclostridium sp. MRS3W1. The sequence goes on from NZ_JAWDJM010000108.1 coordinate 5,889, forward strand.
ACCTGTAGTAAAACATTTCCCAGGACATGGAGATACAGAGATAGATTCGCATTTAGGGTTGCCTATAGTTGAAAAAAATTTAAAACAATTAAATGAGTTGGAGTTAATTCCTTTCAATAAGGCTATAGAAAATGGAGTAGGAGCGGTAATGGTTTCACATATACTAATAAAAGAAATTGATGATAAATATCCAGCTACATTGTCTTACACTATGATAAATGATATTTTAAGAAATGATATGAAGTTTGAAAATATTGTAATAACAGATGATATGCTTATGAAAGCTATTACAGATTATATATCAATAGAAGAAGCTAGTGTAAAGTCTATAAAGGCAGGTGCTGACATAATATTAATTGGAAGTGACATAAATAAAACTAAATCTGTTATAGAAAGAATAAAATTGGCTGTAACAAATAATGAAATTTCGGAAGAAAGAATAGATAAAAGCGTATATAGGATTTTAAAACAAAAAGAAATATTATAAACTAATAAAAATAACCTCATTTAAAATTAAATGAGGTTATTTTTATTAGTTTATAATATTAATCTTATTTAATGTGTATATTGTTATATTCTCATCGGCGTTATTTACAATCATCACTCCATTTCCAACACAGTCGATTTTTCCGTTAATATTTTCAGAAAAATGGAGATATTTATTTGATTTGCTTTTAGTTATACTATTAATTACATTAGAAATGTTTTTATTTAAATAAACATCGTTTAACACATCACTGGTGTGTCTATTTAGCTTAATAGATGTAACAACAGGAGAGGTTATTATATTATTTATATGGGATATATCATCATAATCCATATTTTTTATACTACTTATAGTTTCAAAATTTTCCTTAGAAACCGCATATGTTTTTTCTGCTTCATTAGCTATATTTTTAATTGTTTTCTTTGTAGTTATTAGAGCATCACTTAATGCAATCATATCTTTATCGTTACATTCTAATAAGTTATTATTATATTCAATATCTAGTGAATTTAGAACCTTACTAAATTCTTTGTTTAAATCTGATACGGCACTTTTGAGCTGAGACTTGGAATTTATATTTCCAACTAAGTTATTAACATTTTCATTAACAACGGTAAATTTTTTTAAGCTAAGTTTCAATGGTTCAAATGACCCATCATCTAAAACGACACCTATATATCTTTCACCTGTGGGATCAAGCATAAGAGGTTTTCCATCTAATGACTTCTTATCTGAAAATTTATTAATAGGATCTAAATCCAGAACTTCTACAGTCTTAGTTTCTATAATTTGAGTTTCTGAATCAATATCAGATAAAACATTATCTATTTTAGATATAGTTATATTAGATATTGAATCTATTTTATTTTGAATTATTTTATCGATTGCTTTAGTAGGAGTTTGATTTACTAATACATTATGATTTTTTATTTTTAAATCAGTTATAACATCAACATTTTCTGTTAAAATGGGTTTTGAAACTTCTACTTCACTTGAATTGTTAGTAAGAACTAATTTCTTTTCTGTATCAATATTTTTTAAAATATTTTTAGTAGTTTTTTTTATAGAACTTACTACATCTAAACAATCTGTATCTAAACTTATATCTTTTATTAAACTTTCCCTATTTACTAATAAATTTGTATCCGAATTTAAAACTCCTTCATAAAAAATATCTGAATTTAAGTTACTTTTAGTATTCGAGCACCCTTTATAACTTAAAGTTTTTATATTGTCTATATTATCTAGTATGTAATCTTGAACATTATAATCAGTATTAAACCTGTTAAAAGGTTTTATACCCATTGAGGTTGATGCTTCATTTAGTGGACAATGGTTTATATGGTTATAAGCTAGTATATTTTCAAAGTTTTTTAGTAGTAGATGTTTAAATTCTTTTAATATTATACCTTGTGTAAAAACTTTAAGTTTTACTATACTATCTAAGTTAATAGCTACATTGTTATAAACAATTACATCATCGTTTATAGAAACTTTATCTTCTTTTGAGTTTGAGATATTAATTTTATTAATCAATCCATCCTCAGTTGTGATTTCAACAGGGATACAAATATAATTTTTTTCTCCCAAACAATAAGACAGAGTTTCTATTGTGTTAAAAATATCTATTATTGATCTAGCGGCAGAATTTTGGGCACACATATAAAAACCTCCCGTAAAAATATAAGTATTCATATACTATCTTTATGTAAAAATATATAATTTTATTACAAAATCTAGTAAAGACCTATACAGGTCTTTACTAATTTTTGTTAAATTTATTTATCGCACCAATCTTCATAAAATTCATGTGAATAATGGTGACAATCACTATCACAGTCTAATCCGTGAAATGCTGTATATACAACAAGTTCATCTTTTACAGTTATATAGAATTTTTCTTTAATAGAAAGACAATCAAATATATTAGCAGTAAATGAACCATTAGAATACGTAGACTTAGGGATTACACACTTAGGAACTATTTCAAGTTGGAAATCAGCTTTAACATGTATACAAGAGTCTACTTGAGGCAAGCAAACGTTATTATATAATGTTATAGATCCATAAGTATTTAATGGTCCTGTATAAGGTGATACATCATGTTTTGCAACAAAAGGCACACAACCTATTTTTCCAAATAGTACATATTGATAATTAACAACACCAACATTAACAGATCCTTGAGCTAAATTAACTTTTCTTCCCTCGTCACAGCATAAAAAGCTTGGAGATATATCTCCTGAATAGCTTGAATATAGAGGGTCAGCCTGAGTAGAGCAACTTAATTGAGACGTATTTGGAAGATCAATTCCAGAAGAATCTAATATTATTGGAAGTTCATCATTAATAAATCCTATACAATCATATTTTACTAAAACTTTTTCTATGCATACTTTATCTCCATCTTTATATGCATCTATAGGTCCATCAATATGGAATGTAATATTAGATATTGCTCTTTCTTGCTTTTTACTAATGCACTTAAAGTCATATATTCTTTCTCCTAATATAGGAACGCAAGTTGCCTTACGTATATCAGGACATTTAAATTCCAAAGGATCGCAACATTTCATACAATCGTTTTGATGTGGTTTTGGGGGATGTGTGCAACAGCAGTCATTCTCAGGTTTTTCTGGGTGATGACATTCTGTACATACTTCATGATTAGTTTTATTTTCAGTCATGTTATATATTCTCTCCTATACATAATATATTTAAAGAGAAGATTTCTCTTTAATTAAATATATGAGAGAACAATATAGTGTGTTCCTTTTTTACAAATAAAATTTGTCTAAATTATGAATAAAATAAAGGATTTGTAATACACATAAATAAGATTTAAATATATAGACCAATTAAATGAATTAAAAAATGGGGGGATATTATGATTTTCAATGATACAAATATATTGATTAGAAAATCAGATGAAGACTTTATTGAATTTAATTTAGATTCTGGAATTAAATATAAAATTATTAAAAAAAATTTACAGGAAATAAACAGTGAAGAATTTATAGATGGAAATTTTTCATTTGTAGATATGTATATAGATGTAGATGATGAGGATAATGTTTATGGAATTTTAAATGATAAGATAGGTAAAATTTGTAACCTAAGTGTAGCAGACAAAATTAGACTTGATACTATATTTAAGTATGACTATAAAAACTTTTATATAAAATTTCCATATATAAAAAAAATTTTAAAAGAAAAACATTTAATTTATTATTCAATAAATAAAGAGAATCCTCTTGTGTGTACATTAATACACATGTATATGCATGAAGATAAAGTTATAAAAAATAATATTGATTATATTCCATATAATATAATGAGTAACTTTGAGGTTGTTTGGAAAGATAATATACCTATAGTATTTTACTTGAAGTCAATAAAAGGAAATGAGGAACTATTTATATCAACATATAATAATGAAAATTTCACATGGTCTAATCCATTAAAAATAACTGAATCTAAAGAATCAAAAATATACTTGTCTGCATTAATTGATAAAAATAATAATTACCATGTAGTTTTTGCAGAAAATAACAAAGGTAAATATTATTGCAAATATGTAAAATTAAGATTATTTGATGGTAAATTTGAAATATTGAATTTGCAAACTATAAAGACAAATACTATGTGTTTGTTCCCTCATTTGATAAATTATGAAGATATAATCAAAATTCAGTGGGGGGAGTATAACTGTGTTTATGAATGTAAATCTATAGATTTAGGAAATACATGGAGTGATATAGAAACATATGAAAATGAATCTAGTTTTACTCTTAGGAGATATATATATAAATCAAATCATGAAGAAGATAAATTATATAAATTTTCAACTATATTTACAGATTCAGAAAAAGTTCAAACT
>NZ_JAWDJM010000109.1:0-3593 GCF_032465715.1 Paraclostridium sp. MRS3W1
TATTAAATGGTTACGAATATGAAAACTATGGACCTGATAATTCAGAGGGACTTCAAAAAGATAAAACTTTAAATAAATTAAAGGGAATTTTAAGTGAAAGTGATTATAAAACTTTAAAACAGTTAATAGAAGATTACAATCAAGGTGATTATGAATCTATAGATAAAATGCAGGATATTTTATCTATATACAATAAAAAGAATGCAGATGTAATTGTTATGTATTTAACTGAAAATAGTTCTTTAGATTTGAAAGCATCTTTTGATATAACTAAAAATTTAAATTTAAAGTATCGATATATAAAAGGATTAACCCCAGAATATTTAAATGATAAAGAAAGTGAAGAATATAAAAATATATGGGAAAAAATAAAATTTATTTTACCTAATAAAGGATTGGAAAATTTTGATGAACTTTATCTTACAACTGATGGGAAACTTAATGAGTTAGCTTCAGTTAAAGTAAATAATAATAGTGGAAGTAGATGGATAATGAATATAGATCCAGAGGATGTTGTATTTAAAGATAAAAATAAATTATTTTATGAAACAATATTACATGAATATTTTCACTATATGACTCTAAATGATAGACAAGTAAAATATACAGATAACTATAATATGAAAAATTACTGCGAAGAAGGATTAGTATCTAATAAAAATTCGTACATAAATGATTTTTACAATGAGTTTTGGAAAGATATATTAGAAGATAGAAATATAAATAAAGAAAATTTATACTTCTATGATAGACATAAAAACAGTTTTGTTGATGAATATGCATCAACAGATCCGAGTGAAGATATAGCTGAAACATTTAGTTATTTTGTACTTAATGATAAGCCTAAAGGAAATAGTATTAAGGATCAGAAAATAAACTTTTTCTATAAATATAAAGATTTAGTAGAGTTAAGAAATCAATTAAGAAGCAAAATAAATACAATTTGATATTACAAAATTAAATTAAAATAAAATTTATGGTTTATATTTTTTGTTTAATGAAATCATATTAATGTGTATTAATAATGTGATTAGCATAGGAGGAAAAAAATGAAAAATAAAGTTGTAATCATTGGAACTGGAATGGTAGGCATGAGCTATGCTTATTCAATGGTAAATCAAGGAACTTGTGAAGAATTAGTTCTAATTGATATAGATAAAGATAGAGCTCAAGGTGAGGCTATGGATTTAAATCATGGGCTTAACTTTGGAGATAGAATAATGAAAATATATGCAGGTGATTATAAAGATTGCTCTGATGCATATATAATATGCATTACGGCTGGGGCAATACAAAATGAAGGAGAAACTAGATTAGATTTATTAAATAAAAATACTAAAATAATGAAAAATATAATAGGGAATATAAAAGAATCTGGATTTAATGGCATATTGTTGGTTGCAACAAATCCAGTTGATATAATGACATATGTTGCTTATGAATTATCAGGTTATGAAAAAGGAAAGGTTATCGGGTCAGGAACTACACTAGACTCATCTAGACTTAGATATATGTTAAGTGAAAAGCTAGATGTTAACTCTAAAAATATACATGCTTATGTAATGGGAGAACATGGAGACTCTCAATTTGTTGCATGGAGCTATGCATTACAAGGAGTTCAACCTATATATCAAATAGCATCTAAACACAGCAACCTAACTTTTGATGATCTTGATAAAATAGAAGATGAAGTTAGAAATGTTGCTTATGAGATAATAAAAAGAAAGAAATCAACGTACTATGGAATTGGAATGGCTTTAACAGCTATAACAAAAGCTATATTAGAAAATGAAAATAGCATTTTGACGGTATCATCGTATTTAAGAGGCGAATATGGTCATAATGATGTATATATAGCTGTACCTAGTGTAGTAAATAAAAATGGAGTTGAAAGAGTTATAGAATTAGCATTAGACAAAGAAGAAAAATCAAAGTTTGATAAATCTATATGTATAATGAAGGAAAATATTAATAAAATAGATTTTGAATAATTAGATTACTTATTAAATAGAAAAAAGAAATTAAAGGAGTATGATGTTGCATACTCCTTTTTTTATTTGAATTAAAAAAGAATAAAAAAATTTTAAAAAAAGGTAGAATTCTAACTATCTTCTGCATATATTAAAGTATAATGAAATATAAAAAAAATAAATTGCAAATAAGGAGAGATATAAAAAATGTTAGAATTCAGTGAAATGGTGTATTTTGGATATGAAGAAGAGTTAAATTATGACTATTCACCAGATTATAAAACAGAGTAAAATGAAATAAAAAATAACTTTATTTTAAAAAAATAAAAAATATGATTTGAAATTTTGGAAAAATTCAAAAAATATATTGCAAACCAAATATTGGATATGATAGAATTAACTTAATAAGTTGCAAAATTAAAAATAAGGAGGTAAGCTATATGGAAAATGTAGTTATGTTAGATCACTTTGGATATGAAATGGAAATAGATTATGATTATTCACCAGATTATGAGGTTGAGTAACAAAAAAGTCTTTTAAAATTTTAGGAGGACAAAAGAGGTGCATACCACGAGTTTAAATACGTAAAAAGAGCTATCAGTCATTTATTAGATAGCTCTTTTTTATTATATACATATGTTTATTTAAACTTCAAATGCAATTTTAAAAAGTAAATTTACTTATCAAAGTTAACACTTTACTATAATGCATAATTTTAGTAATATAGTACTAGAAAGTTATAGAAAGTTAATAATAAAGTTATTACTACTAATAAATTATTAATTAAATTAAGGAGCAACAATATTATGAATTTTAACAATAAGTATGCAAAAATAATAGGTGTAAGTGAAGATGGGATAAAAAATCTTGAATACATAGTGAACTATAAAAATAATAAAGAAATATTAGATACAGAAAAAATATCTATAAATCAAGATATAGATAAAGATTATGCAGCTAAAATTTTAGATGAAATTGAAATAGTTTTTATTACGTATAATTCAAAAGAACAAAGAACATGTGATATAGTAAAAGCTATAAATTATATGGCAAAAGAAAGAAGAATTGTATCTATTGGAATTGATGTTAATCAAGATGAAAAGAAAGTTGAATTTGATTTCAATGCAGAGTTTGTAATGAGAGATAATAACTCTACTTTAATATGTGAGTTAATTGATATGATGGTAGAATCTGTTTCAGAAGAATGTACTATAAATATAGATTTAACAGATTTAAAAGAAATTTTATCAAAAGAAAAAGGGTTAGCTCATGGATTTGTAGAAAGTGATAATTCGACAAGTAAAGAAGAATTAGTAGATATGCTATTTGATACTATAATAAAAACTAATGATGAATTAACAAAGAAAAAAGGAATAGTATTTATAAGTCTTGGAAATGAATATTGTAAAATTGAAGAAGTTTTATCTATATTAAATGAAGTATTAGAAAATATTCAAGGTAAAATTGATGGAAAATGTGACTTAATATTCACACTTGCTTTAAATGAAAATTTAAATGATAAGATTAGAATGGGAATATTATATAACTAATAAATAAAAAATATAAGTTTTATCAACTTAAATTTATTTTGAATTTAGGAAGTAAAACTTATATTTTTTCGAT